>DRKG01000166.1 GCA_011051855.1 bacterium
CGGCGAGGACGAGGACAAGGTGCGGGAGATCGTGCGTGAGCCGATGAAGGGCTACCTGCGGTCGAGCATCGATCTGGTCAAGCAGGCGGCATGGTCGTTCCCGGCCTTCAAGAACCGGGTCGACAAGCCCGGGGAGATGGATGCGCTGCTCAACGGCGGATTGACGCCGGCCGACTTCGAGGCGTTGCTCGATTTCTCGTTCGAGCGCTACTACCAGACCAGCGGCCTGTTCGGCACGCCCGAGAGCTGTGTGGCGCTGGTCGATCGATTGCGCGGCATGCAGGTGGACGAGATCGCGTGCCTGGTCGATTTCGGCGTTCCGACCGAACTGGTGATGGACAGTCTGCCGCACCTGCTGGACTTGAAGCGGCGTTGCGATGCGCACGAGGCGGCGGCCCGGGTCGTCGAGGAGGTGCCGGCCCGCGAACCGTCGTCCCTGAGCATTCCGCAACTGATGCGCCAACACCAGGTGACGCACTTCCAGTGCACGCCGTCGATGGCCGGCATGCTGCTGCTCGATCCCGAGGCACCGGCCGCGCTACGCGGCCTGCGGCACATGCTCGTCGGCGGTGAAGCCCTGCCGTCGACCCTGGCAAAGCAGTTGCACGGCCTGGTTCCGCGGGTGCACGACGTCTACGGCCCGACCGAGACCACGGTGTGGTCGACGACGTTCGAACTCGACGGCGGCGAAACGGTGCCGATCGGCCGGCCGCTGGCCAACCAGCAGGTCTACGTGCTCGACGACCACCTGCAGCCGGTGCCGATCGGCAGTGTCGGAGAGCTGTGGATCGGCGGCGACGGGGTCACCGCCGGTTACTTCCGCCGGCCGGAACTGACCGACGAGCGCTTCCGCCCCGACCCGTTCCGCTGCAACTCGTCGGGCACCGGTGCCGACGGCGGCAGGATCTATGCGACCGGGGATCTGGTCCGTTGGCGCCCCGACGGGGTGCTGGAATACCTCGGTCGCAAGGACCATCAGGTCAAGGTGCGCGGTTACCGGATCGAACTCGGTGAGATCGAGGCGGCCCTGAACCAGCATCGCGGTGTGCGCGAGGCGGTGGTGGTGGCCCGCGAGCACGGCGGGGAGACCCGGCTGTGCGCCTACTACGTGGCGCGCTCGCCGGCGCCGACGACCGAGCAGTTGCGCGACCATCTACGGCACTCGCTGCCCGAGTTCATGGTGCCGGCGCACTTCGTCGTGCTCGCGGATCTGCCGCGCACGCCGAACCTGAAGGTCGACCGCAAGGCGTTGCCGCCGCCGGATGCGGTGACGGCGGCGCCGCGCCAGCGCACCGCGGCGGCCGACGAGACCGAGGACGCGATCCTGCAGATCTGGCAGCAGGCGCTCGGCACGGACGACGTCGGCGTCGAGGACAACTTCTTCGACTCGGGCGGCCACAGCATCCTCGCGGTCAAGGTGCACCGCGAAGTGGTGCAGCGGCTGGGCGTCGAGCTGCAGGTCACCGACCTGTTCCGCTTCCCGACCGTGCGCTCGCTGGCGCGCCACATGCAGGTCGGCGCCTCGACGCCGACGGCAGCGCAGCAGGCGATGGAGCGCGCCAGGCAGCGGCGCAATCTGCTGCGGCGGCGGTGACGCGCGGCCGCCAGCGCAGCGAGCGCACGCGGGCCGTGGTCGCGAAGCTGGCGATGCCGAGTGGACGGCTGAGCTCGACTTCGGGACGCAGCGACAGCCTGCGTCCACGCAGGTCGGCTGCGAGGAAAGGCTCGTCGTCGAGCCATACCGTGACCGCATCGGTGCGCACCTCGATGCGGAACGTGTAGTCGCGATCGGTCTCGAAGCCGCGCAGGGTGCAGGTCGCGTTCCGCGAAGCGTCTTCGCCGTCGAGGCTCGAGAGGCCGCAGACGGCGCCACCCCAGCCGCCGGCGACCAAAGTCAGGTGGCCGTCGCGGACCGGGAACGTAAGGCCGCAGAAGAAATCGGTGCCGTCGAGGCGCGCGGCCGTGACTTCGAGGTCGTAGCTGCCGGTCGGCGGCGTGCCGGCGTAGGTGAGGCCGGTCAGGGGATTGCCGCAGGCCAGGCGCAGCGCACCGTCGACGACCGCGACCTCGCCTTCCCCGCCGAACGCAGTGACCCGCCAGCCGGCGAGGGTGCGACCGTCGAACAGCTCGATCCACGGACAAGGCGGCGGTGGGCCTGCGCAGGCTGTCAGCGCCAAGGCGAGCGGCAGCACGCGCCATCCGTCCGCCATCGCCATCGCTACTTGCCGGTCAGCACGGGGCTCGTGCTCTGCTTCAGGAACAGGATCGCCATGGCGGTGCGTTCGAGCTGCAGGTCGCCGTTCTGTTCGCTCGGCCAGTGGCCGTTGTCGAGCTGCAACAACACCAAGGCCATGGCCCCCTCGAAGTACCAGTCGCGGTCTTGGATCAGGGCCACACCGGAGAGCAGCGAGGCGCGTTCGAGGCCGTAGAGGTAGTAGTAGAACCAACGGTTCTGACGGGTCATCGCGCCCGGGTGGTAGCGCACGGTCAGGTTGTCGGCGAGCCACGCGAAGCCGTCGTGGCGCGCCCGGGTGGCCGCGGCCTGGAGCTGCGGGTGGCGCGATTGCGGGTCGTCGAGCAGGGCCGCCTGGCAGATCGCCAGCCCGGTGATGCCGGCGCAGGTCATGCTCCCCCAGATGCCGGCCTCGGCGCCGTTGCCTTCGGCGTGCATGTAGCTCCAGCCGTTGGCGTGGGCCGTCAGGCGCGCCTGGGTGCCGCCCGCGGTGGGGTCGAACTGCATGCGGCTGTGGGTGCGGTAGTCCATCAGGTCGAGCGTGAGCTTGCGTCCGGATTCCTGCTGCACGTCGATCAGGTGGTTGGCGGCTGCTTCCCAGACGATCGGCGGCACGTCGATGCCACACAGGTGCGCGGCGTAGAGGCCGAGCAGACCGTATTGGTGTACGGAGTTGTCGTAGCGCCTCCCTTCGACGTAGTTGAAGCGCAGCAGGTAGGCCGGGTCGACGCGGGTGTCCACGTTCATCAGCAAGCGCTCGACCCACTGCTGCATCAGCTTGCGATCGGCCTCGGGCAACTGGCGCTTGCGCGGTCGGTCGATCTGGCCGCTGCGCAGCAGGGACACCTCGGTCGCGGGTTGGTAGTAGGCGGCCAGTGCCATCAGCGCGTTGCCGAGCGAGTAGGTGTCGATCAGCGGCCGCCGCCGCAGCTCGTCGAGAGCCTGCACCAGCACCTTGTCGTCCTTCGGCACGCCCCCCTTGATCAACGCCAAAAGGCAGATCGCGAGACGGCCGCTGCCGTAGCTGCGGGCCGCCTTGGGGCCAGCGCTGCCCGTGTCGCCGCGGTTCGGCGTCTTCAGGTGTTCGCGCAGGCGGTGCGTGCCCTTGGCGATCGCCTCTTTGACCAGCAGCCGAAACGCCGTGTCCTGGTTCTCGTGGGTGCGCTGCAGGCGCCAGTGTTCCTGTTGGTGCAGGTCGCCGGCCGGGTCGCGAAAGTCGGCTCCGCGCGAGATCGAGCCTTCGAGGTCGGTGTCGAACTCGACCACACGCGCGCTCTGGCCGCGCACTTCGAGCCGCCGTCGCACGGTCAGTTCACCCTCGAAGGCATAGTGGATGTAGCGCAGCACGGCAGCTTTCAGGAACCGCTTGTCGTCGCCGTTCGCCGCCGGTTCCTTGGTCGTTTTCAGCTTGCAGGTGATCGTCTGCCAGCCATCGGGATCTGCGGCGGTCACACGGCCGCGCACCTTGAGGTCGCCGAGTTGCCACATGCGCGGCGCAGTGAGGCGGATGTTGCCGCCGTTGACGCCCTGCTGCAGGTTGGTCGCAACCCACCAGGCGACTTCGTGCAACTGGATGGGTGGCTTCTCGACGTATTCGCCCTGTTCGTCGAGTTCGCCCTCGAGCAACAAAGGCGGCACCCGGAAACCGCCGAACAGATCGTTGTGGACGCGGGCTGCCGCCGCTCGCTCGCGCCGCAGATATTGCTCGAGGGCCTTCGGCTTGACGCCGCGCGGCAGGCGATAGAAGTAGGCGAGTTCGAGGTCGAGATACTGCGCGCCGCCGATGTCGGTGCACTGCACGGCGAGCGTGTTGTCTCCCCGCTGCCAGGCATCGAGTCGCTTGCCGGTGACGACGTAGAACCTGCCGGTGCCCCAGCCGTCGTTGGCGACGATCAGCTTGCCGTTCAGCCATACGCGCACGCCGTCGTCGTGGTCGATCTTGAACAGCAGCGCCTTCGGCCGGCTGCGGCCGAGGTCGCAGTGGGTGCGCAGGCAGCAGACCGCGTTCTTCCAGACGGTGCGGTGGTTTCCGTTGGCGGCCGGGTCGGGGCCGAAGCCTGCGAAGCCGACGAACCAGCCGGAGTCGTCGAAGTTCGCTTGTTCGAAGCCGTGCGGCACGCCCTTCCGGGGACAGGTGTAGTACCGCCAGCGATGCGGGGTGGCGCTCTTGCCCGACTCGATCGCCACCGTTGGATTCAGTCGCGATGGCGGGGGTGTGACTTCGAGACGGTGGGTCGTGCGTTCGTAGACGTGGGCGCCTCGGTGCGGGATGTCCCAGCGGAGGTCCTGGCTGCGCAGCGCGGTCGCGAGCGCGAGCAGGGCCAGGGTGGGAATGAGCACGGGGGAGGCGATTCGTCGCATGGTCAGCCGAAGTTGAGGCCGCACTCCGGGCAGCGGGTGACGCCGGCGGTGCGGAACTTCGCCAAGCAGGCCGGGCACTGGGTTTCTTCGGCGTCGAGATCGCAGACGACGTCGTGCACGGGCAGACCCTGACGGGCGACCATCGCGTCGAGGTGTTGCTGGTGCACGTCGAGCGCGCGCCGTCGATCCGTGCTCGCGACCGCGAGCCACGCGTGCGGGCCTCACCCGCCGGGCAATGGGCCGCTGGCGGTGGCGATGCCCGCCGCCTGCAACTGTTCCCGAATCTCGCGCATGTAGGATGCTTTGCCCTGGAAGGTGATCTGCATGCCGGCGGGGACGTCCACGCGGCCAGTCTACCTGGGATCCCTCGGGGTGCGCTACCGTCGGCGCAGGGTTGCGATCGCGGCGCGGAGGGCGCGTTCCTGCCGGTCCGTTCGGGCGTATCCGTCGGCCAGCAGCAGCAGGTCCGGGCGCAGCGCCAAGTGCAGCACGCGGCGCGCCGGCGAGTCGGGCCGCTCGGGGTGCTCTTGCAGGACCACGCAGGTGCGGGTGAGCGAACCGTCGGCCTGTTCGTGCCAGCCACCATCGTCTTCGGCGTCATCGTCGATGGCGAGGCCGTGTTTGCGCAGGTGGTGGGCGATCCAGCGGTCGGCGAGGCGGCGGTTCCACGCCGGCACACCGTCCGGAACGCGCAGGCCGCTCAACCACAGTTGGCCGTGTTTGGGGCCGGTCCAGCGCACGCGGAACGCAGCACCGCCGACCCGCTGCTCGGCGTGCCAGCCGTCGGGGCCGTGCATCTCGACGTCGAACAACTCGTTGCGGTAGGTGGTGCCATCGAGCACGCCGCCGGTGTGGTGGCGCAGCGGTCGCGCCGCGGCCTGCGCCTCGCTGCAGTCGAGTTCGAGCAGCATGTAGCTCTGGAACAGCGCCTCGACGCGGTCGCGGTGGCGCGCGAGCGAGCTGGCGCGACCGCGCAGCAGCAGGAGGTGCTGCAAGCCGCCGAAGGTGACCACGTGGAAGATCGTGCGGCAGCCGCTCTCGCGCCCGTCTGCGGACGGCACCTCGACGACGAGGCGCGCGGAGTCCATACCCGGCGGCGGGGAGGCGGCGTGCATCGGTGGGCGCCAGCGATCGGGAACGCCGATCCGCGCATCGGGCTCGATCCGGTGGAATGCGCCGGCGAGCTGCTGCGCGACCTCGGCGGCCGGGGTCTGGCGCGCGTCGACACGCACGCTGACATCGCAGACGACATCGGTGCCGAGCAGGTAGAAGCTGGCGGCTTCGAGCGCGAGGGTGCGGCTGCGGCGCAACGGCACGCACAAAAAGCCGTCGACGCCGCCGATCTCGTAGTTGCACGGTGGGCAGCGCAGCCGGCCTCCTTCGACGCAGCGTGTCGCGGGCGGCACCTCGATCGCAAACGTCGGCACGACCGTGTCGGCGCCGTCGCAGCGGACCGCGAGGTAGCTGTCTTCGACGAGGCCGCCTTCGGCGATGTCGGTCCTGCCGGGGAAATGCATCACGTGGCGCACGCGCACCAGCGACCGCTCGCCGATCGTGTGCGGCCCCTGCACGATGGTCGAGGCGCGGCGACGCACGCGCCCGAGCTGGATCAGCCGGCGCAGGTGGCGGCCGCGCATCGCCAGCGAACCCGGTTCGTCGGGTTCGAATCGCGCAAGGTAGCCGGCGATGTCCCCGCGTTGGAACAGGTCGTCGAGTTCGTGCAGCAGCCGTTCGATCCCGGCGCGGTCCGCATCCTGCGCGCGGCCGAGCGGGGCGAGGACCGGCAGCAATGTCGCCAGCAATGCCGGAGTGAGGCGCGCGGCGGTCATCGCAGTTCGTCACCTCCGCCGGCCAGCAGCCACAGGCCGTCGACTGGTTCGTCGAACAGCGTGTGGGGTTCTTCGTCCGCGGCGATGCGGGCGAGGATCGACGCCATCGGCGTGGTCGCCTCGGACCATGCCAGCGACACCGGAGCCCGGTCGGCCAAGCGCTCGACCAGCGTCGGGCTACGTCGACCGGTGAGCGCGAACCACAGCAGCAGGGCGGCGGCGGCGGCCAGCAGGCCGTAGGTCAGACCGCGCCGGGGCCCCGGCTCCACCGCTCTGCCCCTCGGGGTCGTGTGCTTCGCTTCGGCGCGGTCGCCGTCGGCGGGTTCTCGCAGTGCCGCCAGCGTGCGCGATACGAACGCTGCAGACGGCTCGGGAGCGACGTAGCGCGCCAGCATCCGTTGCCAGCGCTGCCGGCGGTCGGCGGCGATGCGCGCCGCGGTGTCGGCGACGAACGAAGCGGTCGCCGGCGGCGGGGCGAACTGTTGCAGCAGCTCGCGCGGCAGCGCGCGGTCGAGTTCGGCGAGGCCCGCATCGCAGGCGCGTTCGTCGCGCAGTCGTTGCAACACGCGGTCGGCGAAGTCCCTCATCGACGCGGCTTCCTCGCCATCTGCTGTGCGCAGCTCCGCCGGCAGCGGCAGGTCGAGCCACTCGCGTTCGCTGGGGAAGCGGCGCATCGCGGCGATCTCGTCGAACGGTGCGCCTTGAGGGTCGACGTGAGGGTCGTCGTGGTGGTTCACGCGCCGGCCTCCAGGTAGGGCGCCAGTTGCTTGCGCAGCGACTCCTTGGCGCGGAACAGGCGCGACTTCACCGTGCCTTCGTTGACTCCGGTGATGGTCGCGATCTCCCGGTAGTCGAGCTGCTCGTATTCGCGCAGCACGAACACCATGCGCTGGTCTTCGCCGAGCGTCGACAGCGCTTCGCCGATGCGCCGGCCGAGTTCGCTGTTCTCCAGATCGGTGGTCGGCTGCAGCTCGCGGGCGTCGGCGAACTCCCGGTCGGTCGCATCGGTGCCGACGTTGTTCATGCTGGTCGTCTTCAGCCGGCGCTTCTTCATCACGTCGAAGCAGTGGTTGCGCACGAACGTGTAGACCCAGGTCGTGAAC
>DRKG01000167.1 GCA_011051855.1 bacterium
CACCGCCTGCAGCGGCGACCCCAACCGCAGCTCGGTGGGTTCGACGCGCAACCTCTCGATGCGGACCCCGCCGAGCTCGATGCGCCGGCGGATCGCGGCGGCGATGTGTTCGGCAACGATCGCGTGCCCGCGCCTGCCGAAGTGGCAGCAGGTGTCGAAGTACAGCGGCTCTTCGATGCCGGCGAACACCGGAGTCAGATCGGTGAAGTCGACGCCGGACAGCTTCAGTTCGACGCCCGCGGCCTGCAGCAGCGGATAGCCGTCGAGCACGCCCTCGCGCCACGGATGCTCCGGGTCGATCGCGACCTTCGCCTCCGCCGGCAGAATCGGCTTGCTGCCCGGCACGTACTGGTTGGGCTGCAGGAAGTGCAAGTACGCGATGCCGTGCGCGTTGCAGTGCGCGGCCAGTTGCTCGGAGCACCGCCGCCAGACGTCGACCATCTCCCGACGCGCCTCGGCCAGGCTCTTGCCGCCGGTGCCCGGACCGATCGCCGCCGGCGGAAGACTGCGCGCGGCCTGCTCGGCGGCGACGCGCAGCGCGTCGATGCGGTTCTTCAGATCCCGGTCCCGCCACGACCAGACGAACTGCCACAGCGGCGACCACCACCAGAACCCGGCCGCCTCGGCTGCCGACCGTCGCTCGTCGGTCATCACGCCGAGCTGGCCGATCCGGCGCAACTGCTCGGGGTCCGGCACGCTGGTCGCGAGGTTGTTCCAACTGCGCGGGTACCATCCGGGCACGCCCATCGGCACGTTCTCGTTGACCAGCGCGACCTCGTTGAAGCCGTCGAGGTTGACGATGCAGTCGAACTCACCGCCGAGCGCCGAGATCAACTGCACCGCGAGCAACTGCTGCGGTTGCTTGTAGCCCCCGAGCGCCAGCGCAATGACCTCGATCTCGCGTCCGCGGAGCTGCGGGCTGCGCTGCAGCGCCTTGATGAACGCGTCGCGGCCATAGAGCGTGAAGTGCAGGGCCACCGACCCACCGGTGACGCCGACGAGGTAGCGGTCGGCGGCGCGTTTCTGCACCGGCTCCCGTTCGCCGTGGAAGCCGAACGCCGTTACCGGCAGCGGCGGGTCCGGCTGCTGGGGCGGCGCGTGCACGAAGCCGAGGAACGGGTGCAGCATGCTGCCGTGGCGCACGGCCCCGCGCACGAGCAAGTCCTGGTCGAGCTCGACGTCACCGCCCGACTCGGCGATCGCCAGCCGACGCTGCTCGCTCGCGTCACTCCACGAGAACAGCCGGCCCGTCGTGATCGTCCACGCGGCGAATCCGAGCAGTTCGAACACGCCCCAGACGAACAGCAAGAGGATGAAGACGAACAGCCGGCGACGGCGCATTCGCCGCGCGGACTTCGTCGTGGCGGCGACACTCATCGCGTCACCGTCGCGTCTCGTACCACTCGAGCCAGGCGTCGCGGTCGCCGATCGCAATGTGCACGTCGGCGATGCGCGCCAAGGCCGCCATCGCGACCGTGGCCTGGTCCGGCCGTCCGAAGCGCACCTGGTCGATCAACAGCGCGAACGCCTGCGGGCGCTGCTCGGGCGGCACGAGCTGTGCGGCCAGCCAAGCGCCCGGAAAGTTCTTCGGCGTGAAGTCGGCAAGGGCGGAACGCAACGCGCGCAGCGGCGCCGCGGCGAGCCGATCGTAGCCCGCCGGCACCTGCGTCCACGTGCCGCCGGCGATCGTCGCCCGCCGCCGCACGGGCGCGCGCACGTCGGCGACGCGCACGAAGCCAGCCAAGAGGTCGATGCGCACGAACACCCGCCGCCGCACCGAGTCGCCGGCGTTGGCATCGACGTCGATCGGCAGACGCAGAACCGAGTCGCCGGCGAGCTCGACCGTCGCCGGCAACCACAGGCAATCCGAAGTCTTCGCCGAGTGCGTGCGTCCGTCGGCAAACTCGTCCTCGATGCGCACCGACACCGCAAACCCGATGCGCTCATCGGCCGACCGGCCGCCGAGCACGACCGGCTCGGCCATTGCCGGAATACGCAGCTCGAGCGCCAACGGCCGACCGAGGTCGGGGGTCTCGCGCGGAGCTTCTTCTTCGCCGGCCTGCGACCGCAGCGTCAGTTCGGCGGCGCGCCGCACGTGCTGTTCGAACGCGAGCCCGCGACCGACGGCGCGGTAGCCGGCGAGGTGCCGGGCGATCGCTTCGGGCAGGCTCGGCTTGTCGTAGTTCGCGATCAGCGCATCGAGCAACGCGATGTCACCGTCGTCGGCGGCCTCCTGTAGGCGCCGCAGGATGCCGTTGTAGAACTGGACCAGGAGCCGCTGGTCCCCGTCGCCGAGATCCGGGATCGGAATCGCGACCGGCACCGCGATCGCTGGCGGCGCCATGTTCGGCCGCATCCGATCGGTCGGTTCGTAGGTCGTGACGCAGCCGGTCGCGAGCAGCGGCAGCGACGCGAACCACGTCCGCGCCGGCCACCGCTGCCATGTCCCCGGTCGACGGGTCACTACTCGCCTTCCTTGCCCTCCTCGGGCGCGCTCTCGTCGCTGGCGTTCTCGGCCGGCGGCTGCGCGGCCGCCTCCCGCTCGCTGACGCGCTGGCCGATGCCCTTGAGCTGGTCGGCGAGCGAGCCGAGCGTCGGCTGTGCCGGCTCCGCCTTCGGCTCCGGCTGTGCTCTGCTCTCGCCTTCCTCGCCTTCCTCGAAGTGCGCCTGGATCAGCGTCAGGCCGATCTTCCGCTCGTCGGTGTCGATCTTGATGATACGCACCTCGACGCGCTGGCCGACCTTGACCACGTCCTCGGGGTTGTCGACCTTGTGATCGGCCAGCTCCGAGATGTGCAGCAGCCCTTCGAGGCCCTGCTCCAGTTCGACGAACACGCCGAAGTTGGTGATCTTGGTGACGGTGCCCGGCACCGAGTCGCCGATGTGGTAACGGGCCGGGATGTCGCCGCTCCACGGGTCGGCCTGCAGTTGCTTCAGGCCGAGTGCGATGCGCTTCTTCTCCTGGTCGACCGACAGCACTACGCACTCGAGCTCTTCGCCCTTCTTCACCACCTCGTTCGGGTTGGTGATCTTGCGGGTCCACGACATGTCGGTGATGTGCAGCAGGCCGTCGATGCCCTCCTGCAGCTCGATGAACGCGCCGTAGTTGGTCAGGTTGCGCACCTTGCCGCGGATGACGGTGCCCGGGGGGTAGTTCTCCGCGACCATGTCCCACGGGTTGACCTCGGTCTGCTTCATGCCGAGCGAGATCGTCTGCTTCTCGGTGTCGATCTCGAGCACGACCACCTCGACCTGGTCACCCTGCTTGACGACCTCGTTGGGGTGGTTGACGCGCTTGGTCCACGACATCTCCGAGATGTGCACCAAGCCCTCGACGCCGTCCTCGAGCTTGACGAACGCGCCGTAGC
>DRKG01000168.1 GCA_011051855.1 bacterium
GCCGGCATCGCCGACGTCAAGCGCGCCTATCGCATGGGCAACGACCTGATGCTGAAGGCGGTCGCGCTCTACCGCGACGGCTCGAAGCTGAGCCAGCCGTTGAGCGCTTCGCTCGGCGACGAGGACGAGGCCGCCGCCGTCGACACCAGCGCGATGGTCGCGTCGCCCGATGTGCAGGCGGTCGCGGCTCGCATCACCGAGCGCGTCGTGCACCGCTACATCGCCAAGCGGCGCCGCCTGCCCGGCCGGCGCGCCGGCTACACGCAGAAGGCCAACGTCGGCGGGCACAAGATCTACCTGCGCACCGGCGAGTACGAGGACGGTTCGCTCGGCGAGATCTTCCTCGACATGCACAAGGAAGGTGCGGCGTTCCGCAGCCTGATGAACTGCTTTGCGATCTCGGTTTCGCTCGGTCTGCAGCACGGCGTGCCGCTGGACGAGTTCGTCGACGCATTCGTGTTCACGCGCTTCGAGCCGAACGGCATCGTGCAGGGCCACGACCAGATCAAGATGGTGACCTCCGTCATCGACTACGTCTTCCGCGAGCTGGCGATCAGCTACCTGGGCCGCGACGACTTGGCGCAGGTGGCGACCGAGGACCTCAGCAACACCACCATGGGCGGCAAGACCTCGGACCCGGAGTTCACTGACGAAGAGGTCGTCAGCGAAACCGTCTACGAAGGCGAGGAAGTGCCGCCGCCGGTGCACGACAACCCCCACCTGCACCCGCCGAGCGCCGGCATGCAGCGGGGCAGCGAGCAGGCCAACTACCTGCCGCGCGCGGCCGCCGGCGAGAAGGTCGCACTGATGCGCCCGGAGACCAAGAGCGCGCTCGAGAATCGGCAGGTGCGCCTGCAGATCGCCGAGGCCCGCCTGAAGGGCTACGAGGGCGACGCCTGTGACGGCTGTGGCGCTTTCACGCTGGTGCGCAACGGCACCTGCCTCAAGTGCGTCTCCTGCGGAGCGACGTCCGGCTGTAGCTGAGGCGTTGCCGCGGACGCCTACTTGGGTGCCCGCTCGCCCAGGTGCATCCGGATGTTGCGGAACTCGACCGGGTCGCCGTGTCCGCAGAAGCCGAAGTGGCCTGCGCGGCGATCCTTGCCGACGTGCCCATCGAGCTTGGACTCCAGGCCGGCGAGGTCGGCGGCGAGGATCTCGCTGCCGTTGAGCACGACGGTGACGTGCGAGCCCTCGACGGTGACCTGCTGGAAGTTCCACTCGCCGACCGGCCGCAGATAGCCCCGGTGCGCCGGCGCCAGGCCGTAGGCGCTGCCGTGGTACTGCCAGGGTTTCAGGTGGGCGTACTGCGGCGCCGTGTTGTCGAGCACCTGCAGCTCGATACCGGTATAGGCCGGGGTGCCTTCGCCGGGGTAGCGGATCGCGAGGCCGTTGTTGCCACCGGGGGGCAAGCGGAACTCGAGCCTCACGGTGAAGTCGTCGTAGACCTTCTCGGTGAACACGTTGCCTCCTTTGCCCGGCTTGCAGCGCACGGCGCCGGCGACGATCTCGTAACTGTCGACCGCGCCGGTCCAGCCCGAGAACGACGTGCCGTCGAAGATCGGCTCGAACGCCGCTGCATCCACCTGCGCAAGCAGTCGATTCGCGGTTGGGCCGTCGAGCTCCCGGACGCGCAGGTTGCGGAAGCGGATCTCGCCGCCGTGGGTCTGGAGCTGCAGCGGGCCGGTGCGCGGGAGCGGCCGGCTGCGGTCCCAGTAGTTCTCCATGCGCACGCCGCGCACGGTCCACGCATCGTTGAGCTTCACCCACGTGATCTCACCGACCTGGCAGATCCACAGCTTGTTCCACTCGCCGAACGGCTTGTCGCAGCGGCGCGGTGGGAACCGTTCGTGCACCTTGTTGTTCCAAAGCGCCCCCGACCCCTTGTCCGCCCCGAGGGGCCACTTGCCCCCCTCTTCGGTGTAGTCCCAGATCTGCACCTGCGGGCAACCCCGCAGGTAGATACCGGAATCGGCCTTGGCGACAGTGCGGTACTCGAGTTCGAAGATCGCGTCACCGAACTCGCGGTCGGTGGTCAGGAACGCGCCATGGCCGTCGTTGACGATCTCGCCGTTCTCGACGCGCCAGTGCTCTGCGACCGAACGCGCGCCTTCGGCGAGGAAGGCGCGCCGTTGCTCCTCCGTCATCCGATCCTTCTCGTAGGGACTGACCGAACGTTCCCCGTGCCAGCCGGCGAGGTCGCGGCCGTTGGCCAGCGGCTGGAAGCCATCGCTCGGGAACTCCTGCCCGACCAACCCGACGGCCGGGCTCGCGAGCAGGACACAAAACACGGGGGTGCGCATGGCGGCACCTTACCCACTCGCCTGCAGCCGGTTGATCGGGAACGTCGCGTCGGCGTCGTGAAACCTCGCCGGAAGTCACCTACGATCGCTGCTCGATGGTCTTCCATTCCGCCTCTGATCCCCACGAACGTGAGTTCGACCGCAGCCTGCGTCCGGGCTCCTTCGACGAGTTCGTCGGCCAGGAGCAAATCCGCGACAACCTGCGGATCGCGATCCAGGCGGCCACCGGCCGCGGCGAACCACTGGACCACGTGTTGCTGTGCGGCCCCCCAGGCCTCGGTAAGACGACCCTGGCGCACCTGATCGCGCAGGGCATGGCGAGCAGGGGGAGTTCGTCACCCTGCTGGGACCCTCGGGCTGCGGCAAGACCACCACCCTGCGCCTCATCGCCGGCTTCGAGTTCCCCACGGAGGGGCGCATCCTCCTGGAGGGCCAGGAGATCAACAACCTGCCC
>DRKG01000169.1 GCA_011051855.1 bacterium
CCCCGCCGTTCTCCGCGCGGCAAGCGAGGCCGCGCGTCGTTCGGTCGAACTAGTTGATGTCGATCAGCAGATCGAGCGCGTTCGAAGTGAGCAAGCCGAACGTGTTGGCCGGGTTCGAGGCGGTGACGGCCGGGTTGATGAGGCCCGCCTGCACGAACAGGTGCTGACCGGTCAGGCCGGCAGAGGTCGGGACCGTCCACGGCATCGTGTGCGGCGAGGCCGCGGCCAAGCCGGCGTCGATCAGGTCCAGGCTCTGGTAGGCGCTGCAGCCCGGGGCGCCGATGACGCCCAGGTCGATTCCGCCCGGGATCGGGTTGACGCCGTAGACCAGCAGGACCAGCGAAGGCGCCGGGTTGACGTTGCCGATCGAGAAGTTGACCGTCGTGCCCTGAACCGGGCGGTTGTCGATGTCGAGCGTCAACGGCACCGAGCCGTCACCGCCGACGTAGCCGCTCGAGGCTTCCCAGTCGATCAGCGTGCCGCCGGCCTCGTTGCCGCCGGGCGTGAAGCCGACGATGGCCTCGTTGCCGGAGCTGCCGCCGTTGCCGACGTTCGGGCCGTAGGCGATCGTGATGATGCCGGAGGCCGAGAACGTGACCTGGAAGTCGTTCTGGATCGCCAGCGGGGCGCCGGCCGCGGTGTCCTGCCAGTTGAAGACGCCGTCCCAGGTGAAGCGCATGTCCGCGCCGTTGAAGGCCGACTCGTACCAGATGTGCCCGTTGGGGCTGCTCGCGACCGTCGGGTCGAGGTCCTGGTAGTTGGCGCACAAGAGGCCGGTGTTGAGGCCGGTCGTGCCGAGGTAGTTGCTGGTCACGTAGCCCGAGTTGCCGCCGTTGTGGGCGAAGTCGGTCAGCGTGTGCAGGTCGAACCAGAAGCGGCCGTTCGAGTTGACGTTCAGCGTCGAGCAGACGTTGCCGGCCTCGTTCGGGTAGGGGAAGCTGCCGAAGGTCACCGGGATGTTGACCGACGCATCGTCCCAACTGGCCGACGACGAGGTGTCGTAGGCGCCCGCGACCAGGTCGGTGCCGGCAGCCGCAGCGCTGGCGGCGTCGTAGGCGAACGCCGGGGTGACTTCGATCAGCGTGTAGTTGGCCGAGCCCGCCGGGATCAGTTGCCAGGAGGTGTTCGCGAGCGTGCCGAGCTGCAACTGGCCGAGGTCCCAGTGCTCGTAGAAGCCGCGCGGGCGGTCGTAGCAGCCCTGTCCGACGGGCGAGACCGTGGCGTAGCCGGTGAGCGGCGCCGTGTAGATCTCGACGCGGCCCATGTAGCCGGAGTTGCCGGAGAACAGCCCGTTGGGCCACAGGGTCGCGTAGTTCGGGTCGCCGATGTTGCCCTGGTAGCCGGCGCGGAAGAGCGTGTGCTGCACGCCTTCGATCGCGACCTGGTAGGTGCCACCGCCGGCGGCGTAGGAGTTGTGTGCGCCGAACTGGGTCGACGGGTTGTCACCCCAGTGGCCGATCACGATGAGGTCGTCACCGGGCAGTACCGCGACCGGGGTGGCCAGCGTGTGGATGCCGGTAAGCCCCGTCTGGTAAGCGACTTCGGTGCCGTTGACGAAGATCGCGAACGACATCTGGTCGCCGGCCTGCATGTTGTCGATCGGCACGTCGACCTGCACGATCGAGAACGCTGCCGTAGCGGTCGTCGACCAGCCGCGGCTGTAGCCGTTGTAGGTGGCGCTTTGCGCCGGGAGCGGGACTTGGTTCTGGGCGACGGACGACGCGACCAGCAGAGCGCCGGCGCTGACAGTGAGAGCGAGCTTCATGGGGAGACTCCTCGAATCGGGGACAGGGGGGGCGGCCTGCGAACATTGACAAACCGATGGCAATGGACGTTGCCATTCAGGTCCGACGTTCGCGGAGGGGTGTGAGGTTCCCGGGTTTCGCTGCCGGCAGTAGTTTTTTCTTGGGCGAAAGCCGACGCCTCCGGTCGGGCATTACTTCTCGTCGCCGCTGCTGCGCAGGACCGAAAGAAAGGCCTTCTGCGGAATCTCGACGCTGCCGACCATGCGCATGCGTTTCTTGCCGGCCTTCTGCTTTTCGAGCAGCTTGCGTTTGCGGGAGATGTCACCGCCGTAGCATTTCGCCGTTACGTCCTTGCGCATCGCCGAGATGTTTTCTCGCGCGATGAACTTGCCGCCGATCGCCGCCTGCAGCGCGACCTCGAACTGATGTCGCGGGATCTCCTTGCGCAGTTGCTTGAGGATCTTGCGGCCGCGCGACTCCGCTTGGTCCTTGTGGGTCAGGAACGAGAGCGCGTCGACTTCCTCGCCGCTGACGAGGATGCGCACCTTGACCAGATCCGCGACCTCGAAGCCCTCGACTTCGTAGTCCATCGTGCCGAAGCCGCGGGTCAGCGACTTCAGGTGGTCGTGGAAGTCGAAGATGATCTCGGCGAACGGGATGTGGAACGACAGCATCACCCGTTCTTTGCCGTAGTAGTCGGTACCGAGGTAGACGCCGCGGCGGTCGGTGCAGATCTTCATCACCGCACCGATGTAGTCGCCCGGGACCACCACGTTCACCCGGGTGATCGGCTCCAGGTATTCCTCGATGTGGGAAGGGTCGGGCAGGTCGCTCGGCGAGTGGATCTCCTTGGTCGAGCCATCGCGCAGCTTGACGCGGTAGCGCACACTCGGCGCGGTCTGCACGATGTCCATGTCTTCCTCGCGTTCGAGGCGTTGCTGGATCACTTCCATGTGCAGCAGGCCGAGAAAGCCGCAGCGGAACCCGAATCCCAGGGCGTCGGAGGTCTCGGGCTCGAACGTGAACGAGCTGTCGTTGATGCGCATCTTCTCGAGCGACTTGCGCAGGTTGTCGTAGTCGCTCGGAACGGTCGGGTAGAAGCCGCAGTAGACCATCGGCTTCGGTTCGCGGAAGCCCGGCAGCGGCTCGCAGCGCAGCTTCGGGTCTTGGTGGGTGATGGTGTCGCCGACGATCACGTCGGCGAGCGTCTTGATGTTGGCGACGACGTAACCGACTTCGCCCGCGCTGAGTTCGGACTGCGGCGTCATCTCGGGACGCATCTGGCCGACCTCGAGTACCTCGTGCTCGGTCATCGTGCCGAGCATGCGGATCTCGTCGCCCTTCTTCAGCGTGCCTTCGAACACACGCACGTAGACGACGACGCCGCGGTAGTCGTTGTAGACCGCGTCGAACATCAATGCCTGGAGCTTGCCGTTCGGGTCGCCGTTCGGCGCCGGGATCAAGCGCACGATCGAGTCGAGCACCTTTTCGCAGTTGGCGCCGGTCTTGGCCGACACCGCGATCGCATCTTCGGCCGGAATGCAGATCGCGTCCTCGATCTGCATCGCGACGTGATCGGGTCGCGCGTGCGGCAGGTCCATCTTGTTGAGCACCGGCACGACCGCGAGCTTGGCCTGTTC
>DRKG01000170.1 GCA_011051855.1 bacterium
ATCAACGCCAAGATCGAGGAAGGCTTCGAGCACTTCGTGCTCAACCTCGACAACGTGAAGATCATCGACTCGTGCGGTGTCGGCCTGATCATCGTGGCCAACAACGTCACGTCGTCGCGCAACTGCAAGCTCTACCTGAGCAACATCAAGCCGTTCATCGTCAAGATCTTCGAGATCATGCGCATCTCGAAGCACCTGGCGATCTACGACCAGGAAGACGACGCGCTGCAGGCGATCAAGAACGGCGGCTGAGCCGCGAGGTTCCTCGCTGTGTTGCAAGGTCCGGCGGGCACGGCGCCGGCGAAACCCGGTTGGCGCGGGATGGCGACGACCACGAGAACCCTGATCCTGGCAGATGGTGGCGGCGCCGTGTGCATGCGACGGCGCTTCCTCGAGGCCGGTCTGGAAGTCTCGGTAGTGGGCGCCGTGGCGGCGGCGATCGCCCGGGTTGGCGACCGGCAGGTCGATGCGCTGGTCGTCGATGTCGCCCTGCTCGATGGCGGCGAGGCGCTGTTCGTCGCCTGCCGCGAGAACGATTGCCAGTTGGTGTTGGCGGTCGACGCCCCGACGTCGGAACACTATGAGCGCGCGCTGGACCTCGGCGCTGCCGGCGTGTTGACCACCGACCCGGATCGCGCCGCCGTAGATGCCGTGCTGCAGCGCCTGCACGAACGGGTCGCTGCGCGCGATCGCGTGCGGGCCGAACTCGAGCGCGGCCGGGTCCAGTCGGACGAACTGCAGCGCCGATGCAAGGAACAGGCCGAGCGGTTCCAGGAGACGCAGGAGACCTTCTATCTCGACCTGTCGCGCCTGATGACGATCATCACCAACATCATGGACGGCATCGTGTTCGTCGATCGTGACGGCCAGGTCACGATGATGAACCCGGTCGCCGAGGACCTGCTCGGGGTCAAGTCGTTCGTCGCGATCGGCAAGCCGTTCCCGACGCTGCAGGGGCAGCAGGAACTGTTGCAGGCGGTGGCAGAGGATCTCGCGCGCGCCGGCTGCGACCAGGACGTCAACCGCACGGTCGAGGTGCACAATCCCGAGCAGGATCTGCTTTACATCAAATGCATGACCAGTCGCGTGCTCGACTACCGCGGTGAGCCGGCCGGCACGCTCACCGTGCTGCGCGACGTCACCGCCGAGTTCAAGACCGACCAACTCAAGAACCAGTACTTGTCGATCGTGGCCCACGAGCTGCGCACGCCGCTGACCGGCATCAAGACGTTTGCGACGATGATGGCGAAGGGCTCACTCGGCGAGCTCAACGAGCGTCAGGAGCGCGTCTGCGACTCGATCCGTGAGCAGTCGGTACGGCTGGAGCACCAGATCGACAAGCTGATCAACCTCGGCAATCTCGAGTCCGCCGACTACGGCCAGGATCGTGAGGTCGTGCCGCTCGACGATTTCCTGGCCGGCATGCTGCTGCCGTTCGAACAGCCGGCGCGGGACCGCCGGATCGAGCTCCGGTTGGCGTGTGAGGGCGCGACCGGCGACCTGTTTGCGGATCGCTCCGACCTGCGGCGGGCGTGCCAGGCCTTGATCGAGAACGCGGTCAAGTTCGCCCGCGATGGCGGGCGGGTCGAAGTGTCGGTGGTACCGGAGCAAGACGGCCTGCGGTTCTCCGTGCGCGACGACGGCATCGGCATCGACCCGCGCTACCAGCGGCGGATCTTCGAGAAGTTCTTCCAGGTCGAGGACCCGTTGACCCGCCATCACGGCGGCGCGGGCCTCGGGCTGTTCGTCGCCCGCGGCATCGTCGAGGCGCACGGAAGCCGGATCGAGGTCTCCAGTCAGTTGGGCCAGGGAGCCGATTTCTCCTTCATGCTGCCGCTGTACCGCCCCGAGCAAGCTGGGGTGGTCGCGGAGACCGTGAGTGACTGAGCGAGGCACCAGATGCAAAGAACCGTCCTGATCATCGAAGACGAGAAGTTGATCATCGTCTCCACGCAGATGGTGCTCGAGGCCGCCGGCTTCCGGGTCGAGTCGGCGACCAACGGCGAGGACGGCATCGCGAAGGCGCGCTCACAGACGCCGGACCTGATCCTGCTCGACATCATGATGCCGGGGATCGACGGATGGGAGACGCTGACGCGGCTCAAGCGCGACGCCGAGACGTCGAACATCCCGGTGGTGATCTTCACCGCCCGCGAGCATTCCCGCGGCCATCAGAAGAGTGCCGAGATGGGGGCCGCGGACTACTTCCGCAAGCCGTTCGAACCCGACGAACTGATCGAACTGGTCGAGAAGCACGTCGGCCAGAGCGCCTGAGAGCAGACACGCTTCGGCGTCCCGCGCGGCATGCACGCAGGAATCGCAGCGCTGTGGTCCGTGCTCGAAGCGTGCCGCGCCGGCAAGGAAGTCGAACGGGACGAAGCGGCGGTCGGCGCTGCCGAATGCTTGGGCAGGCGACCGTTGGCGTTGACGATCGAGAACGCCCGTCTGCTCGTCGACGGGGTCGCGACGGTCGGTGGTGTCGACGACTTCGCCGCGATGTACGGCCTGCGGGCGTTCCTGTGCGACGCAGGGGTCGCGCACGTGCAATTCGCCGCGGGTTGCCGTGCGCGGGCGCTGTGCGAATGGGCTGCGCACATCGTCGCCGGCACGCGGCCGCCTGCGTGGCCGGAAGGCGTCGAGGTCGAGTTGCAGGATGATGGTGGGGGCGACGATCTGCCTTCGACACCGCTGCAGCGTTGCCGGGCGCTGCCCGAAGCCGGTGACTCGCTGCGGTCCGTGTTCATGCAGCATCGCCTGATCGCCGAGCTGCCGGAGATCCCCGGCGTCGCACCGGAGCACGCCAAGCGCATCGTGCAGGGCATCGTCGAACGGCTGCTGCGCACCGACGGCGGACTCGAGCCGCTGATGCGGTTGCAGCAGGAGGGTGCGCGGCTGCGACGCTGTACGGCGGTCGCGGTGCTGACGGTGCTGTTCGCGCGCCGCATCGGCTGGCCGCCGGAGCGGCTCGCCGACCTCGGCATCGCCGGCCTGCTGCACGATCTCGGTTCGGTGCTCGAGCGCGAACGCCCGGATGCGGCCGCCTTCGTGTGGTTGCTCGAGCGCGGCGACGACGACTTCTGGCTGCGCAACGCACTGACCGCTCGGCGTTGGCGCGACGGCGAGGGTGCGGTGCGGGACGACTCAGGCCCGCTGGCGTCGGTCACGCTGGTGCGCGCGGCGGTGGCGGCGCAGCGCGAAGGGGCGGCAGGAATCGAGCGGCTGGTGCGCGCCGGCGAGGTGCCGCCCGACGTCGGCGAACTGGCGCAGCGGGCGCTGGCGCCCGGCTATTCGTGACGCAGCGCGTCGACCGGGTCCATGTTCGCTGCGCGCCAGGCCGGATAGAGTCCGAACACGACGCCGACCATCGCCGAGATGCCGAACGCGAGCATCACATGCTGCGGCATGATGATCGTCTTCTGCTCGAACCAGACGGTGATCATGTAGGGCAGCACGATGCCCAGGCCGACGCCGACCAGGCCGCCGAGGGCCGATAGCACGCCGGCCTCGACCAGGAACTGCTGCACGATGTGCTTCTTCTTCGCCCCGAGCGCGCGGCGGATCCCGATCTCGCGGGTGCGTTCGGTAACCGTCGCGAGCATCACGTTCATGATGCCGATGCCGCCGACCAACAGGCTGATCGACGCGATCACCGCGAGCACGATGTTGAACATGCGTTTGCTCTCCTCCTCCTGCTTCAGCAGTTCGAGGGGCACGGTGACGATGACGTCGCTGTTCTCCTTGTGCTGCTTGTCCAGCAGGTCGCGCAGGATGCGCGCGCCGCTCGGCACGTCCTCCGAACTCGGCAGCTTGACCTTGACCTCGTAGAGCTCGACCCGTTCCCGACTGAACGATCCGCCCGAACGCGTGGTGTTGACGTCGCCGAAGCGGCGGCGGTGGGTCTTCAGTGGGATGAACATGCACTCGTCGTAGGGAGTGCTGCCGGCGCCGGCCGTGCGGCCTTGCTCGGCGAGAACCCCGATCACGCGGTAGCGGTCGTTGCCGCTGACCAGCACGGTCTGGTCGGCCGGATTGTCGAGCGGAAACAGCAAGCGCGCCAACGTGCCGCCCAGCACACAGACGTTGTCGAGGCGCTGGTCGTCGACGTCGGTGAGAAAACGCCCCTCGCGCACGCGCATGTTGGCGACCTCGAGGAACTCCGGTTCGGTGCCGACGACGATCGACGTGTGGAAGTTCTCGCCCCGCATCATCGGCCGTTTGGCTTCGCGGATGCGCACCACCTGCGCCGTCGGCAGCGACGCCTCGATGAGGTCCGCCTCGGCGTAGGAAAGGCCGTAGGCGAGCGCTTTCCAGGCGCTTTGCGAGCTGCTCGACGCGGTTTCGGCGGGCTTCTTGCTGCGCGCGATCAGGTTGGTCACGCCCATGTCCTTGAAGCGTTCGAGGGCCTCGACCTTGGCGCCCTCGCCGACGGCCAGCATCGCGATCACCGAAGCCACGCCGAACAGGATTCCGGCGGTCGTCAGCGTGCTGCGCAGCTTGTGCAGCATCAGGCTCTTCAGGCCCAGACGAATGATGCGCCAACTGTCGCGGATCATGCGTCGGCCTCCGTCGCGGCGGTCGCCGCGCGCTCGTTCTCGACCAGGCGGTCGACCTCGCCGTCCTTCAGCCACAGGGTGCGGTCGGCGCGCTCGGCGACCGCCGGGTTGTGCGTGACCATGACGATCGTGACGCCGTCCGGCCGCAGGTCGTCGAACAGGTCGAGGATCTCCTTCTCGGTGTTGGAGTCGAGGTTGCCGGTCGCCTCGTCGGCAAGCAGGAACAACGGGTCGTTCATCAAAGCCCGCGCGATCGCGACGCGCTGCTGCTGGCCGCCGGACAACTCCAGCGGTTTGTGGTCGAGGCGCTGGCCGAGGCCGACGCGTTCGGCGAGATACTCGGCCTTGCGGCGCGATTCGGGCCCGACGCGGCCCTGGTAGAACAACGGCACCTCGAGGTTCTCGAGCACGCTGAGTTGCGGGATCAGGTTGAACGACTGGAAGATGAAGCCGATCTCGCGGCCGCGCACCGACGACAGTGCATCGTCGTCGAGCTTGCTGACGTCGCGCCCTCCGATGCGGTATTCGCCGGAAGTCGGGCGATCGAGGCAGCCGAGCAGGTTCAGCATCGTGCTCTTGCCGGAGCCCGACCGCCCCATGATGGTCAGGTAGTCGCCCTTCTTCACCTGCATCGACACGCCGTTGAGGGCGCGCACGGTGTTGTCGCCCATTCGGTAGTGGCGGTGCACGTCGACGAACTCGGCGATGATGTCGCGGTCGTCACCCATCACTCGCCACCGCGTCGGCTGCCGCCGCGGCGGCGCATCGTCGCCCGCATCTTGTCGATCTCGGCCTGCGCCGCCGGCAGGTTGCCGCTGTCGAGCGCCGATTCGATCTTGGCGTAGGATGCTTCGATGGCGTCGGCCCGCTCGGGTGAGCGCTGGCGGATCATGTCGATGAAGCCGCTGGCGCTCTGGATCGCCTCGCGCACTTCGCCGAGTTCGGCGGGAGTCATCTCGGCCAGCCGTTTGCGATACATCAGCATGCCGGCACGGCGACCACCACCGCTGCTCGGTCGGCTGCCGCTGGTGACCGAGTCACCATCGTGGCTGCTCGCGACGGCAGCGGTAGCGGCAGCGGCAGTGTCGGGGGCGCCCTCGGGTGCTTCCGGCTGGGGGAACTTCGGGTCGGCCTGGCCGCCCGGCGGCGTGCGGTAGATCTG
Source organism: bacterium (assembly GCA_011051855.1). Lineage (GTDB taxonomy): Bacteria > Planctomycetota > UBA1135 > UBA1135 > UBA2386. Next base: position 5,716 of record DRKG01000170.1, read on the forward strand.
GTCGCCCTCGGCGACGCCGCTCTTGACCTCGACCTTCTCCTGGTTGTTCGCGCCGATCTCGATCGGCACCGGCACAGGCCCCTGCTCGGTGTGCTTCCAGACGTAGTTGACGGCGCGGTCGCGCCGCACCGCCTGGATCGGCACGGTCAGCACGTTCTCGATCGTGTCGACGGTGATCGTCGCCGACGCCTTCATGCCGGCCTTCAGCGATTCGTCGTGGTTGATGCCGTCGAGCAACACCTTGGTGGTGTAGACCTTCTTGTCGTTGCCCGACCAGCGACTCGCCGAATCGGCGACGGGCGCGACATAGGTCACGTGACCGGTGAGCACTTCGTTGGGGCGCACCTCGGCGCTGATCAGAGCGGGCATGCCGCGGCGCACCTTGCTGACCATCGCTTCCTGCACCTGGATCTTGCACTCGAGCTTCGAGTTGTCCGGAAGCAGGATGATGGTCTGGCGCTCGCGCACCGTGGTGCCCTCCTCGACCGGCTCGCTGTCACCGCGTCCGCGGGACACCTTCGAGTAAACCACCAGCCCCGAACTCGGCGCGTACAGCACGGCGTTGTCGATCTGCTTCTTCAGCGTGGCGAGCTGTTCGCAGGCGACTTCGAACTCCTTCTGCTTGGCCTCGACGTCGAACTGCGAGTTTTTGCGCTCCGCGTCGTTCTTGGCCTTGACGCGCGCGACGTCGAGTTCGGCGTTTTCGAGATTCTGCCGCATCTCGATCTTGTCCTTCTGCAGCGTGTAGTTGATCAGCAGTTCGAGATCGTTCCACGCGATGGTGACCTTCGACGCCTGGCTCTGGTAGGCCAGCTCGTCGCGCTCGAGCTCGTTGCGGGTGATGAACTCCTTGGCATACAGGCGACGGCTGTAGACCGCGGTGTCCTCTTTCACCTTGAGGTCGGCCATCGCCAGGCGAATCTGGTCGACCTGCTGCAGGATCTTGTTGGCCATCTCGCCCATGTCGCGTTGCAGAGGGTCGCCGTCGTCGCCCTCGATCGTCAGCAGCTCCTTGACCTTCGGAATCAGGCCGGCGTAGTTCTGCGGGTGCACCTCGGCGACCAGGCGCATGTTGTCCGCGCCGCCGGTAGCCGGGGTCGGTTTCGCCTTGGTCTCGTTCTCCGCCGGCGGCTTCGGGTTCACCAGCTCCTCGAGGCGCTGCACCATGTCGGCGTTCTTGCCCTCGGAGCCGGAACCGTCCTTGGCGCCGAGCAGCTTCTGCAGCTCCATCGCCGCGATCTGCCGCTTGGATTCGGCGGTGTTGAGGTTGGCCTGCAGCTCCTTCTCGAGGATCTCCTGGGCGTTGCGCGCCTGTTCGAGCGCGTTGCGCGCCTTCTCGACGGCGATCTCCTGGTTGCGGTGCTTCTCGATCTGCTGGGTGACGTCCAGCTCGACCAGCTTGTCGCCCTTCTTGACTTGCGTGCCTTCGGGGATCAGCCAGAGGATCGTCGAGCTGCCCTCGATCTGTGATTTGACCTCGACCTCGTTGACGGCGACCAGCTCTCCGCCCTCCTTGACGTTGATCGGCAGGTCTTCGCGGCTGACCGTGTAGAGATTGATCGTGCTGTCGGTGACGGTGTCGTCGGTCGAGCACGCGGCCAGCAAGGCGGCGGTGGCGACCAGGACTGCCCGGGAACGGGCGGTGCGATGGATGGGGTTGGGGCGCATGTTCATTCGGCGATCGCCGGCATCGGGAGTTCGAGGTCGAAGCGCAGGCCCTGCGGCTGCAGGCGGATCGCTTCGAGGTTGTTCATCAGTTGCAGGCGCGCGACCGCGTAGTCGACGATCGCCGCGTTGCGGCTCAGTTGCGCCCGCAGCAGGGAGTCCTGTGCGTCGAGCTTGTCGAGTGCAGGCACGCGGCCGGCGTCGTAGAGCTCGGTGGTGGCTTCGACCCGCTGGCGGGCGATCTGCACCGCGACATCCTGGATCTCGTAGCTGTCCAGCGATGCCTGGATGTCGCGCAGCGACCTGCGCACGTTGGCGACCAACTGGTCTTCGGCCTGCTCGCGGGCGCGGATCGCCTGGTCGAACGTGATCAACTGGCTGCGGTAGGCGTTGCGCAGGGGGATGCGATCGAGGAACAGGTTCAGGTTGACGTCGGCCGACCAGTCGATCTTCTCCCACGCGAGGTTGAGGCCGTGGCCGTCCTCGGCCGGCACGTTGATCGCGCCGGAGATGTCGAGCCCGAGGTCGAGCGCGTTCTCGGCGATGAGCACGCGGCGG
>DRKG01000171.1 GCA_011051855.1 bacterium
ACCAGCAGCACGCGCTCGAGGCCGAGCGAGAACCCGACCGCCGGCACCGGCTGCTTCTGGAACATGCCGATCAGGCCGTCGTAGCGGCCACCTCCGCCCATCGAACCACCGAGCCCCTCGACGCGCACTTCGAAGATCGGGCCGGTGTAGTAGCTGAGCCCGCGCGCCAGCGTCGGGTCGAACTTCAGGTGGCACTCTGCCGGGCCGGCCTGCGCGACGTCGAACAGATCGCGCAGTTCGCGCGCACCTTGCGCACCCGGACCATCGCCCGCGGCGAGCCGCTCGAGCGCGCCGGGCGCGCGCAGGTCGTCGAGCGTGCCCAGCAGCGCGTCCGCCTCGCCGGCACCGATGCCCTTGCCGATGAGTTCGGCGCGCACACCGTCGGCGCCGACCTTGTCGAGCTTGTCGAGCGCGACCAACGCCAGCGACTCCTGCTCGGCGGGCACGCCGGCCATCGCGACCAGCGCACGCAGCAGTTCGCGGTGGTTGGTCGAGATCTCGAACCGGTCGAAACCGAGCTCGGTCAGCACGGTGGCGATCGCGCCGCAGACCTCGGCATCGGCGACGAGGCTGCGGGTGCCGGTGATGTCGACGTCGCACTGGTAGAACTCGCGGAAGCGCCCCTTCGCCGGCCGATCGGCACGCCACACCGGCTGGATCTGGTAGCGCTTGTAGAACGCCGGCAGGTTCTTGTAGTTGGCGACCACACGCGCCAGCGGAACCGTCAGGTCGTAGCGCAGCCCCTCGGCCGCGAGGTCGAGTTCCGACAGCCCCTCCGGCCGGCTCGCGCCCGCCTCGATCGCCCGACGCAGCTTGTCGCGCCGGTGCAGCAGCCGGTAGAGCAACTGGTCGCCCTCGGGACCGTACTTGCCGAGCAAGGTCGTGAGGTTCTCGATCGTCGGCGTCTCCAGGGGCACGAAGCCGAACGACTCGTAGACGCGCTGCACGATCGCCAGCACGTGCCGGCGGCGCACCACGTCCTCGGCCAGGAAGTCGCGCATGCCGCTCGGCGGCTTGGTCGAGATACCCTTGCTCATCGCGTCATGGTGTAGCCCGGCGGGCCCGCGAAACCAAACGCACGCTGCGCTACCGTGCGCTTCATGCGGACCCGCCTGCCTCGTCTGACCACGCTGCTGCTGGCCCTCTGCTGCTGCACCCTCGCCTTGGCCCAAGAACCCCAGGGGCAGGTGGCGCTCGATCCGACCACGGTGCAGGCCCTCGAGCGGCTCGCCGACCAGATCGACCGCCTGCGGCGACTGCCGACGCCGACCGACGACGAACGCACCGAACTGCAGCGCCTGCGCTGGCAGTTCGCCCAGCTCGCCTCACAACTGAACGTGCAGGAGTTCGAGCAGCCGTCGAAGGCTCGATTCGACCTGATGGCCGAACTCGAGGAGCTCCTGCGTCCGGCGATCCACGAGCTCAAGGGGCTGACCGCGCGCTCACGCGAAAAGGCGGCGCTGGCCGCGCGCATGGAACGCGCCACCCAAAGGCGCGAACTGGTCGCCACGGCCCGGCAGCGGCTCGAGGCGACCCGCGACGCCCTGCCCGAGGGCAGCCCGGCGCGGCGCGAGATCGAGCTCGAACTGACCACCCACTGGCAGCCGCTCCTGGACCAGTTGCAGAGCGAGATCCTGGTCGTCGGCGCGCGCCTGCGGCAGCTCGAACAGACGCAAGTCGGCTTCTGGGACAGCATCACCGGCGGCGTGCGCGAGTTCCTCAAGAGCCGCGGGCTGACGCTCGTGCTCAGCGCGCTGGTGTTCCTGCTGGTCTACTTCGGCCTGCGCCTCTTGACCAACGTCATCGTGCGCCGCCGCGGCCGCCGCAACTTCTCGACCCGCGTCGTCGCCGTGCTGCTCAGGGTCCTGACGATCCTGGTCGCCGTCGCCGCCACCGTGGTGGTGCCGTTCGCGCGCGACGACTGGCTGCTGCTGGCCATCGCCATCCTGTTCCTGCTCGGCGTCGGCTGGGCGCTGGTCAAGGCCGCCCCGGCGTTCCTCGAACAGTTCCGTCTGTTGCTCAACATCGGCGCCGTGCGCGAAGGCGAGCGCATCGTGATCGACGGTCTGCCCTATAGCGTCGAACGCCTGAGCTACTATTCGCGCCTGCACAACCCGCTGCTGACCGGCGGCACCCTGCGCGTGCCGCTGCGCGACCTGATCCACGCGCGCTCGCGACCGGCAGGCGCGGACGAGCCGTGGTTCCCGTGCCGCCAAGGAGATGTCGTCGCCCTCGACAATGGCGTCGTCGGCCAGGTGCAGGTGCAGTCCCCCGAGGTGGTCATGGTCGCCGTGCGCCGCGACGCACCGCGCAACTACCCGACAGAGGCCTTCCTGCGGCTGCATCCGCGCAATCTGTCCCACGGTTTCGAACTGCGCGTGCCGTTCGGTGTCGACTACCGCCACCAGCCGGACGTGCTCGACTCGCTGCCGCGCGCGCTCGAGACGACGCTGCGCGAAGGCCTCGCCGACGACCCGGGCGAGGCGCTGCGCAACGTGCGCGTCGAACTGGCCGCGATCGGCGACAGTTCGCTCGATCTGGTCGCGCTGGTCGACTTCGACGGCAGCGCGGCTCTGCGCTACCACGAGCTGAAGCGCCGCATCCACCAACTGCTGGTCGCGGGCTGCAACCGGCACGGCTTCACCATTCCGTTCCCGCAGCTCACCGTGCACGGGGCAACCGTGCACGGGGCGGAGTAGCGCCTCACCCCTTCGAACGTCCCAGCAGGAACGCCAGCAACTCCCGCACCTCCGCGGCCGACAGCGCGTCGAGCAGATCCTTCGGCATCGGCGACAGTGGCGACGGCTCGACCTTGGCGACCTCGGCGGCCGGCACGCGCACCGGCACCGCTCCGGCTTTGGCTTCCATGACCTCGTAGAACTCCTCGTCCCCGAAGCGCTCTTCGCGCACGACGCCGAACAGCGCCGTGCCGTCCTTCTTGGTCAGCACCTTGCCCGCGTAGCGGTCGCTGATCACCCGGCTGGGTGCGAGAATCGCCTCGAGCACGTCGTGCGGGCGGAACCGGCTGCGCAGGCTGGTCAGGTCGGGGCCGCCGAAGCCGCCTTCGCCCTCGAAGTAGTGGCACGCGGCGCATCCGGCGGCGTGGAACAGATTGCGCCCTTGCTCGCGGTCGCCGTCGCCGAGGTCCGCCACCAACACGGGGATGTCGGCGAGCTGCCAGTCCCGTCCAGGCCCCTTGGGCGGCGACGCGCGGAACGGTTCCTTCGGCGCCCGCGCGCGCCCGATCGCGAACTCCAGATCGCGCCGCTCGACATCGCTGCAGGCCGCCGCCGCGAGATCGGCGATGCGCCGCAGAAAGCCGTCGTAGCTGGCGCCGCCCGACCGGGTGCGCGCCGCCTGTAGGAACGTGAACAGCGCCCGCCGCTCGGCCAGGGTCCACTCGCCGCGATAGCCGGCCAACGCGTGCGCGATCGCGATCTGCCCCATCGGCGGCATGTTCGCCAGCATGCGCGCGATGGCGCCGCCGTAGCCGGCATTGCGCGGCAGCAGGTCGGTCCAAGGTGGCGGCGGCGACCCTCGCAACGGCTGCAACAACGGCAGCGCGCGTGCCAGCAGCCCAGGCGCATCGACGTAGGCCAGCAGTTCGACCAGGTCCTGGTCCTCGCGTTCGTCACCGGACGGCAACAGCGGCAGCAGACGCTGCGCGAGCCGCGCCTTCCGCGCATCGTCCACCGGCCCGAGGCGCAACAGCGCAAGCGCGTGCACGCGCAGCCACGCGATGCGCTGCCGGTGGTCGAGCGTGCGCCAGTCGAACTCGCCCAAGGCCCGTAGGATCGCGTCGCGGTCGCCGGCGTTCCCCTGTCTCGCCAGCGCCAGCAGACCGGCGAACGAACGATCCGGGCGGGCCGCATCGACGGCCAGCGCCGCCGCCCGGAACGTCGCGACCGGCAGCCGCTCGAGCGCGATGCGCGCGGCGACGTAGCCGTGGCGTTCCCCGTCGGCGAGGATCTGCTCGGGGCTGCGCGTCTCCCGCTCGGACCAGGGCACCGGCTGGCGGAAGCTGGCGATCTTCCGGCCTGCAACCTCGGGCAGCGGCAGCCGATACAGCTTCGACGGCAGCCCCCGCCCACCGGTCACCACGTAGATGCCGTCGGGCCGCCGGGGATCGAAGGCGACGTCGACGACCGGGAACGGTGCTCCGATCCACAGCGGTTCGGCGTCCAGATAGACGGTTCCGAACGTCCAGTCGAGCCCGACGATGCCGCCGCGCGGTCCGGGCACGAACGCCATGCCGGTCGGCGACCCCGGCCCGATGTCTCGCAGCGGCGGCGGCGCGTCGGGGTAGTCCGCCGGCCACTTCGCGGTGCCCTTGCGCCAACCGTAATCGACGCCGTTCTGCGCGTAGAGCCAGCGCGTCGGGCGGTACCACGGCGTGCCCATGTCCCACTCCATGTCGGAGTCGTAGACGACGATCGCGCCGGTCGGCAGCACGCAAAGGTCGAACGGGTTGCGGAACCCGCAGCACACGAGTTCCCAGTGGTCGCGACCGACGTCGACCTCATACAGGCAGCCACCCGGCGGCGAGTAGCCACCCCAGAAGCCGCGCGCGTCGTCGATGCGTTCGACCAGCCGATCCTCCTGCCAGTTCCGCGGCACCCGGCTCGCATCGGTCTCGGTCAACGGCGTCATGTTGCCGGCGAGCACCAGCAGGTGTTCTCCGTCCGGCGCGACCACCACCGAGTGCGGCCCGTGCTCGCCGCTTCCACCGAGCTTGCGCAAGAGCTCGACGCGGTCGAGCAGGTCGTCGCCATCGCTGTCGCGGACCCGGTAGAACCCCGTCTGCTGATCGCCGCAGACCGCGTACAGCGCGCCCCGCCACCACAACAGTCCGTGCGCGCCGGACAGCTCCGCCGGCATGCGGGTGAACGTCGTCAACTCGCCGAGCGCCGCGGCCGGTTCGATCCGGTAGATGCCGCGCCCTCCTTGGTCGCAGGCGTAGAGGCGCCCCTGTCCGTCGACGCCGAGCGAGACCCACGAACCGAGCGAACGCGGCACTTCGAGCAGTTGCACCGCCTGCGCCACCGGCAGGTCGAGGGCCTGCAACGCCGCCCGCCGCACCGGGGCCAACTCGATCTCGGGGTCGACGATCGCGACCTGTGGCGCCGGCGCACCACCGTCTTCGCCGAGCGCCCCCTCCCCAAGCGCGTGCGACCAGGTGCCGCCGGCGGCGCCGAGAAAACCGTAGCCCGTGGCCGGCGCCCAGCCGGAGTCGTCGAAGCCGGTCAGGTCCCAGCCGTCGGGGTCGTCGGCACCGACCCGCCAATGCTCGTCGGTGACCAGCGTGCGCGCGGTTCCGCCTTCACGCCACGCGAGCCGCAGCGCGACGCCGGCCGGGCCGCCGTCGTTCCAGGCGTGCACCGCGACGACGTTGTCGCCGGCGACCAGCTCCTCGTGCACGTCGACGACAGCCGGCGTTTCCCAACTGTCGTCGTGCACGACCCGCCGGCCGTTGACGTAGACACGGCAGTGGTTGTCGGCGGAAACCGCGAGGCGGGCCTGTCCGAAACCCTCGGCCACTTGGAACTGCTGCCGCAGGAACACCTCTTCGTCCGGGTCGGCCCGCCGGTCCCACACCCACACGGGCACCGGTCCGCGCGCCGCTTCCGCCCGCAGCTCGTCGCGGCGCAGCAGGGCGTGCACCGCAGCCGGCACCGGCACGTCGTCCGGCTGGGCGAGCGCGCGCACGCGCAGGTTGCGGAACTCGACCTTCATCGGCCGGCCAGCGTGCACCTGCAGCGCGATCGCACCGCGCAGCCGCGCATCCGGGCGCTCGTCGCGCACCGCGGTCACCGACACGCCGTCGAGCTCGTGCCAGCTCCACCGCCCGCGGGCGACGATGCGCAAGCGATGCCACGACGCGAGATCGACGGGTGCGACCTTCGCCAACCGGCCGAGCACCTCGCGGCCGGCGTCACGCAGGCACACGAACTGCCCGCGTTCGGCGACGATGCCGCGCCCGCCTTCGTCGTAGAGCATCGCCATGTAGGCCGGGTTGGCATGCACGTCACACTGGAAGCCCTGCACGCGAAACCGGGCCGCGTCGACCTCCCGACTGCGATACTGGACGCCGCTGTTGTTGTCGCCGGTGAGCCGCACTTCGCAGGTCAGCTCGAAGTCGCCGACTTCGCCGTCGCGGATCAAGAACGAGTTCGCGCGCAGTGCGATCCCGTGGGTATCACCGACGATCACGCCATCGCGCAGCGACCAGATGCGCGGATCGCCACGCCAGCCCGGCACCGGCGCACGGTCCTGAGCCGCGCAGGTCGCCGCGACCGCCACGAGAAAGACAGCCACCGGTAGCGCGCGCATGCAACCGCCAGTGTCACCGGCCGGACCGCTGCCGTCCATCGCCGGAGCACGGCGGCGCCGGCCGGCCCCCGCCCCACCCGGCATCTGGCGTGCTATCCTCGGGTATGCGCTACCTCCCCGTGATCGCGTTCGCGCTGCTGTTCGCCGCCCCCGCAAAGGCAGACAAGTTCTGGCTGTCGGATCCGAAGGTCGACGCCGCCGCCCCCGCCGGCTCGTCCCCGAACCTGATCGAGGGCGTGCTCCTGGCCGAGAACGACGAGGGCTACCACATTCGCGTCGTCGGCGGCGAGTTGGTGCTGCCCAAGCAGCGCGTGTTCCAAGTCGAGAAGGACGGGCTGACGCTCGATGCGATCGTCCAGGCGGAGCGCGACGCCCTCGCAGCGGGCGAACGGGCCAACGAGGAACGCCGCCTGGTGCAGCGCGCGCAGTTCGAAGAACGCCGCGTGCGCATCGCCGAAGCCACCGCGCGCAGACGAGCGCGCGCGGTCGAGGCCAGCACCGGGCGCGGAGACGTGGTCGTGGCCCCCGCGACCTTCGACCCGGTGCTCTCGGTGGCCACCGGTTCGGATCACTACGCGCAGATGCGCGACGCCCGCCTGATGTGGGAGCACACCCGCGACCGCAGCTACCTGAAGCTGCTGCGCCGCCTGCGCCGCTGGCGGTAACGCCCGGCGGCCCCGACGCCCGAGCGCCGGCGAATCCGGTTGCCGCTTGCACCGGGCCGAATGCGCGAACATCCTGCGCACTTCGACCCACCCGAGAGCCCGGTGACGCCATGCGCAAGACCATCCCATCGTTGTTCGTCCTGACCCTCCTCGTCGCCTGCGGCAAGGAGCCCCCGACCCAGGATCCCCATGCCCCGGCCTCTCGCACCCACGCCGATCCGCTGCGGGCACCGCTCGGCCTCGCCGACGTGGAGCTGGTCAAGGCCGACGGCAATCCGCTGACCGCGAAGAAGGCCGCCCTCGGCAAGAAGCTGTTCTTCGACAACCGCCTGAGCAAGAGCGGCAAGATGAACTGCGCGAGCTGCCACCACGTCGACAAGGCGTTCACCGACGGCCAGCAGTTCTCGCAGAAGGACAGCGGCAAACGGAACAGCCGCAACGCGCCGACGATGTACAACGTCGGCTACTACCCCGAGCTCTACTGGGACGGCCGCACCAAGGGGCTCGAACAGAACACCAAGGCCGCCTGGACCGGCCAGCTCGGCGGAGATCCGGCGGCGGTCGCCGCCAAGCTCAACGCGGTCCCCGCATACGAGCAGGAGTTCCAGGCGGCGTTCGGAGCACCCGCCAGCGAGGCCACGATCGTGCAGGCGATCTCGTCGTTCCTGCGCACGCTGCGCAGCGGCAACTCGGCCTACGACCGCTTCCAGAACGGCGAAGCATCGGCCCTGTCGGAAGAGGCCAAGAAGGGCATGGAACTGTTCATGGGCAAAGCCGGCTGCCAGACCTGCCACACGCCGCCGCTGTTCACCGACCGCCTCTACCACAACGTCGGCATCGGCATGAACGCCGAGTCGCCGGACATGGGCCGCGCCAAGAAGACCAAGAACGATCAGGACAAGGGCAAGTTCAAGACCCCGACGCTGCGCGAGATCGCCAAGACGGCGCCGTACTTCCACGACGGCTCGGTGAAGACGCTGCGCGAGGCGGTCAAGCTGATGGCGTCCGGCGGCATCGAGAATCCGCACCGGCAGGCGATGGACAAGGCCCTGCTGACCGACAAGCAGCTCAGCGACGAGGAGATCGACCAACTCGTCGCGTTCCTGCAGGCGCTCAGCGGCGACGTGCCGTTCCCCGCGCCGGCAGTGCCCGAGTAGGCACTCGGCGGATCGACGGCGCTCAACCGCGCGCCTGTTCGGCGATCGCTTCGAGCTGCTCCCAGCGCGCGTAGAGCACGGCCAGTTCGTCGGGCAGCTCTTGACGCCGCCTCGTCAACTGCTCGCAGCGCTCGGCATTGGCGGGCCCATAGAGGCTCGGATCGCCGAGCGCAGCGTCGACCTCGGCGAGTTCGGCTTCCAGTCGCTCGATGCGTTCGGGCAGCTCGGCGAGTTCGCGCTGCTCGCGTGTGCTGAGCCTCTTCGGCCGCGGAGCGGGCACTCCCGCCTCCCTCTGGGCGGCCGCACGGGCTTTGTCGCGCTGTGCGGATCTGGCGTCGGCCTCGGCGCGCGCCTTCGCCTCGGCCTGCAGCTTCTCGATCAGCAGGGACAGGTCGCCTTCGTGCACGCGCGCGTGACCTTCCCCGTCGAGGTGCACGATGCGGGTCGCGACACGATCGAGGAACCAACGGTCGTGGCTGACCACGATCGCCGCCCCCGGGAACGCCAACAGCGCGTCCTCGAGCGCGCGCAGCGACGCCAGGTCGAGGTCGTTGGTCGGTTCGTCGAGCACGATCACGTTGCCGCCGGCACACAGCAGCCTGGC
>DRKG01000172.1 GCA_011051855.1 bacterium
CCCGACCGGTACGCTTCGGCGTTCATCTACTGCACCCGCGAGAAGTATCCCGAAGGTCTCGAACTGCTGGCGGAGTGCGGCAGGCTGCGCAAGGCCGCACTGGCGAGGATCTGCGAGCACCTCGGTGTGTCACCCGAGCATTGCGCGCAGATCTGGTACTGGTAGTCAGCGCAACAGCCGCTTCAGCCGCAACCACTGGAACTCGCGGCTGTGCGCCCGCACCTGGCCGGCGAGGCCGTGGCGCGAGCGCGGATAGACCATCAGCTCGAAGTTCTGCTTGCCGGCCTTCTGCAGCTCCCAGAGCAACTGCATGGTGTTCTGCATGTGCACGTTGTCGTCCTTGGTGCCGTGCAGCAGCACCAGATGGCCGCGCAGGTTCTTCGCCGCCTTGATCACCGACGTCGCGTCGTAGCCCTGCCGGTTGTCCTGCGGCGTGCGCATGTAGCGCTCGGTGTAGATCGTGTCGTAGAGGCGCCAGTCGTGCACGCCGGCACCGGCGAGCCCGAGCGCGAACTTGTCGCTGTGGGTCAACGCATACGCGGTCATGAAGCCGCCGTAGCTCCAGCCGCTGATCGCCACCCGCTCCGGGTCGCCGCCGAACTGCGCACAGACGTGTTCGACGGCGTCTTCGAGGTCCTTCAGTTCCTGCACGCCGAGCTGCCGGTAGCAGGTGCCGGTGTGCACCTGGCCGCGGCCGGACGCCGACCGCACGTTGACCTGCAGGATCACGAACCCCTGCTGGGCGAGGAACTGGTGGTAGCTCGAGTGCGACCAGCGGTCGCGCACGCTCGGCGCGTCCGGCCCGGAGTAGGTCGGCAGGAACACCGGGTAGCGCTTGCCCCGCTGCCAATCGACCGGCAACTGCACGCTGGCGTCGAGCGGGTAGCCGTCGCGCGCCGGGATCGTCACCCGCCGCTTGTCGGCGAACGCGTAGCGCGCAGCAGCCCCCTTGTCGGCGCGGCCGACCTCGCACAGCACCGCACCGTCGTCGCCGTCGAGCACGCGCACGATCGTCGGGCGCTCCATCGACGACCAGCGATCGAGCACCATCGACGCGTCCGCGTTCAGCACGAAGGAATGCGTGCCGATGCCGGGCGTCAACGCCACCAAGCCGCTGCCGTCGAAGGCCACGCGGTACAGGTGCCGGCCGGTCGCGCCGTCCTTGGTGCCTTCGAACCACAACCGTCGCCGCTGCTCGTCGATGCGCACGATCGAACGCACCTGCCATTCGCCCTTGGTCAGCGCACCAAGCAGTTCTCCACCAGGCCGGTAGTGGTAGACGTGCTGGTAGCCGGTGCGTTCGCTGAGCCACAGGAACGAGCCGTCGGCGAGCCAGCGCGGCGACGACGGCCGGTTGACCCAGGTAGGCGATTCCTCGCGGATCCAGGTTTGCACCTTGCCGGTCGCCGGATCGACCGCGCACAGCTCGGCCCAGGTCTGGATGCGGTCCTGCAGGGTCACCAGCAGCGTGTCGCCGGCCGGGGTCCAGTCGACGCGCACCACCAGCACGTCGCGCGGAAACCGCGACAAGTCGACCTTCACGATCTCGCGCCGATCGGCGTGCGCGACCGACAAGCTGGCGACTGGATTGCCGTCGCCGGCCTTCGGGTAGTTGCTCACCTCGGTCGTCACCGAGCGTTCTTCGTCCAGGAAGCCGGGCGGCACGTGGTCGACGATCGTGAACTCGCGCACCGGCGACTCATCGAGCGACAGGAACGCGCACAAGGGGCCGGTCGGGCTCCACCAGTGCCCCTGAAAGTCGCCGCGTCCATACAGTTCCTCCTGGTAGACCCAGTCGAGCAGACCGTGGAAGCGCTCGGGGCCGCCGTCGTCGGTGACGCGCCAGACGCCGTCGGCGCCAGCCACGTAGAGGTCGTTGTCGCGCACGAACGAGACCATGCCGCCGTCGCCGGAAACGTGCAGTTCGCGCACACGCCCGGCCTTTGCGGGCAGCTCACAGAGCTTGACCGGCGGCGACGACGCCGCGTCTTCGAGCCACAAGGCGCCATCGCGAACCTTCGCGTTCTTGCGCTTGCCGGAGCCGGCTGCGCGGCTCTTCCCGCCGTGCTCCACCGCCGGTTCTCCCCGCGCGCCGGTGCGGGCGTCGAGCCAAACCGTGGTCTTGCCTTCGCGCACCGCCAAGTGCACGCCATCGGCTGCCCAACTCGCGCGCGGCACGCCCGATTCCCAAGCGATACGTCGGCGCTGGCTGACGTCGCGAAAGGTGAGGCGTTCCTTGCCCTGCGCCGGCAGCAAGGCAGTGGCGAACGACAGTGCGAGCGAGACGACGACTCCGGTCACGGTGCGCATCGCGGCATCCTACGCACGTCGGCTGACGGCGCCGTGTCCCAGGAGTGAACCGACTGCTGGAACCTTCCGGCTGCGCCCCGCACGATGCCCCCATGCGCATCCTCGCCGTTCCCTCTCCCGATTCGGCCGCGGCAGCCCGCAGCGGCTTCGATGCCGTCGTCCTGGTCGGTCACGATCCGAAGAAGGCCAAGGTCGCACCACTGCAGGCGCCGCTGCGCGCCCTGCTCGCAGCCGACGCGAGTGCTTCGACGGCCGTCAACCTGGTGCCCTCCGCGGACGTCGCCGGCGGCCGACTGGTGGTCGCCCCCACCGGCCCCGTGCACCGCGACTTCGACGACGTGCGCCGCTACGCCGAAGCCGCCAGCAAGGGCGTGCAGCGGGCCCGCGACGCCGGCGCCACCAAAGTGCTGCTGCTGGTGCAGGCGCCGCCGAAGGGCTCGACCTACCAGCACGCCGCGTGCGTCGCGGCACTCGGGGCGTGTGGCGGACTGTGGCAGCCGCTCGAAGCGCGCGAGGCACTCGGCGGCAAGAACGTCGAACCGGTGCAGAAGCTCGGCGTCGCGGTGCTAGGCGGCGCATTCTCCAACCAGGCCGCGAAGTGGGTCGCCGCGGTCGACCAGGGCCTGCGCCTCGCCCGCGACCTCGGCGGCACCAACCCCGAACGCATGGCGCCGGCGAAGTTCGCCGCCTACGTGCAGCAGGCCTGCAAGGGCACCCCGGTCAAGGTGTCGGTCAACAAGGACAGCAAGCGGCTGCAGAAGGACTACCCGCTCCTGATGGCGGTGGCGCGCGCGTCGATGTCGGTCGCCCGCCACCGGCCGTGCGTCGTGCGCATGGAGTATCGACCGGCCGGCAAGATCACCCGCACGATCCTGCTCGCGGGCAAGGGCCTGACCTACGACACCGGCGGCGCGGACCTGAAGGTCGGCGGCGTGATGGCCGGCATGAGCCGCGACAAGGGCGGTGCTGCGTCGGCCGCCGGACTGGTGCTGGCGGCGGCGAAGCTCGGCCTGAAGGGCGTGCGCCTGGTCGCCGAACTCGGCTGCGTGCGCAACAGCATCGGCGCCGACTCGTTCGTCGCCGACGAGATCCTCACCAGCCACGCCGGTTGCCGCGTGCGCGTCGGCAACACCGACGCCGAAGGCCGGCTCGTGCTCGCCGACCTCTTGTCCCACCTGCGGGTTGCGGCCAACAAGGCGACCGCACCGGAGCTGTTCACGGTGGCGACCCTGACCGGCCACGCCGGCCGCGCGGTCGGCGACTACAACATCGCGCTCGACAACGGCCCGGCGCAGCGCAACAAGACCGCCCGCATCCTGATGAACCAGGGAGATCTGTGCGGCGACCCGTTCGAGGTCTCCCGCCTGCGCCGCGAGGATTACGCGTTCGTCGCGCCGCGCAGCAAGGCCGACGACGTGCTGCAATGCAACAACGCACCGAGTTCGGCGACCGCGCGCGGCCACCAGTTCCCGGCTGCGTTCCTGGTGCTCGCCGCGGGCCTCGACCAACACGGCAACGACAGCAAGGCGCCGCTGCCGTTCACGCACATCGACATCGGCGGCAGCTTCTGCGAAGGCGGCGACTGGCAACACGGCAAGCCGACCGGCCGACCGCTGGTCGCGATGCTCGCGGCCTTGTGCGACGCAGCGCCGCCGCAGTAGCCGACGGCCGCGCCTACGCGCCGCCGTTGCGCTGCAGCCAAGCGCGCACGTTCGGCTCGCCCTGGGCAGCCGCGACGATCTCCTGCTGGCGCCCCTGCCACTGCGGCAACAGCCCGCACGCCGGCAGGATGCGGGCGGCGAGCCGCGCCAGCGGCGCATTCGCCGGCGACTGCCGAAACACCTCCGACCACAGTCGCGCGTGCTCGGCCGGCACCTTCGAGCCGAGGTCGTGCAGAGTGCACATCGCCGAGCCGAGCAGGAACAGTCCCGGCTGCCAACGCGTGTCGGCGAGCGCGAGCGCCTGCAACCAGCCGGTGATGTAACGCACCCCGAACAGCCGTTCCTTCGGCATCTGGCCGACCGTGCTGGCAACGACGGCCGCGTACTGGGCCAACCCGTCGGCGTAGCGGTGCCAGAACGGCGCGTCGCCCAACGGCGGCTTGTGCCCCGCCGCACCGCCGATCGCCGGCCACAGGTCGGCCATCAGCTTCAGCAGCAGTTCCCCGTGTTCCTGGTGTGCACCTTCGGCGAACACCGATGCCACGCGTTCGCCCCGGCCGCAGTCGTAGACGTAGAGGTCCACGCGGCGACGGTCGCCGTCGACGCGGAACGTGCCGGTCACGAGCAAGGTGTCGGCGCGCTCGTTCTCCGCGACCTGCCGGGCCAGCTCGGCCTCGGGCCACGGCTGCCCGAGCACCGCCCAGGTGCCGTTCTCGGCCAGGGACAGAGCGGCGGTGGCGCGGTTCTGCGTCGTCAGCCAGACCTGTTCGGTGAGCCACAGCGGCAGGCCGCGCATCGCGCGGCCGACTTCCTCTTCGAGCTGCGGTTCGAGCTTCGTTTGGCCGTCCATCGACGGCGCGAACACGATCACGTGCTTGTGGCCCTGCGGCTTGGGCGGCAACAACCACTGCGGATCGTCGAGGCCGGCATACCAGAGCGGCCGGTCGAGGCGCACGATGTGCACGCGCGGGTTCTTCGGCAGGGCCGGCAGCGGCGGCAGCTCGGCGAGCCGCATGCGGTCGAACTCGGCGGTAAACGGCTGCAGTTCGCCCGGGATCACGTGGCCGTAGTAGACGAACATCTGGTGCAGCAACGCCTCGCCGTTCGCGTGGTCGCCGCGGGCGCGGAAGTGCTGCAGCAAGGCAAGGCCGACGTGCGGGTGGTGCCGACCGGGCTCGAACCGCGGGCGCACCAACTCGGCGAGCAACTCCTGCTTGTCGTGCTGCAGTAGGTCGACGGCCGCCATCAACAGCACGTCGCCGGACACTTCATCACCGGCCAGCGCCTCGCGGTAGACCTCGGCGGCACCCGGTTCATCGCCCTGCTCCAGCAGCAGACGCGCCAACCACAACCGCGCGCGCCACGAACCCGGCAGCGCCATCACCTTCTCGATCTCAGAGCGATAGCCCGACTCGCCGACCCTTCGCCGCCGGATCTGCAGGTAGCCGTGCACCGCGTCCGGGTGGTTGCAGTCGGCCTCGAGCGCCTGCCACAACAGCCGCTCGCAGCCGTCGAGATCGCCGCGCCGCTCCTGCAGCATGCCGAGGCCGACGTAGGCGACGGGCGAACCGGGCCGCTTCTGCAGCAGCTCGTTCAGCGTGCTCTCGGCCATGTCCAGCTCGCCGGCATCGCGCTGCACCATCGCCAGGATGCCGAGCGCGCGCTCGAGGTTGCCCTTGTCGACGACGGTCAACCGGTTGGCGGCGGCGAGCAGGTCGGCGGCGAACCCATCGCGCAGCCCCTGCACGATCACCGCGGCCAGCCGCTCGGGGTCGTTCTCGTGCTGCTTGACCAAGTCCGGCAGCACCTTGCTGCGGTAC
>DRKG01000173.1 GCA_011051855.1 bacterium
GATCCGCGCGAAGCGTTCACCGAGCTGCCGCAGAAGACCCAGCTCGTCGAACTCGGCATCTGGGCACACGAACACATCCCCGCCGACGTGCACATCGGCATCTGGGATCCCGGCATCGTCGCGTGGTTCGCCGACCGTCGCCTGGTCAGTTTCGACCCGCTGATGAACTCGCTCGAATACCAGCGGGCGGACATCGCCGACCCCGCCGGATACGTGCACAAGCGCCGCATCGCCTACATGCTCGGCATCGCCGACCGCGTCGGCGACCGTTGGCGCTACGTCCCGCTGCCGCCCGATGGCTACGACGTGGTCTGGCTGCCGTATCCCGATCGCGCGATCGGCTTCGGGCCGCTCGGACACGAACGCGCCGTCTTGGTGCGGCCGCGCAACAGCCCGATCGCGCCGTTCCTGGGCGCCGAGGACTTTCCCTGCGGAGTGCTCTACCCCAACGACCCCGAACGCCGACGCACGATCACCCGCGACCGCGACCGCCTGCTCACCGGCGAGGTCCCGGCCGGCGACGTCGTGCGGCTGTGGCTCGATGTTCCGCCGGATGCGGCGGCGCTGGAACTCCGCGCCGACGATGCCACGGTCGCGACGTTCGCCCCGGGCTCGCGCGGCTTTCACGGCATCGACGTGCGCGCCTTCCGCGGCCGCAAGCTGTCGGTCCGGTGGCCCGGCGGCGATCCGGCGAATGCCATCGAACAGGCCCACCTCGTCGACTACCGCTGGCCGACCCGGTAGACGTAGGCGCGTGACGATTCGCATCGGCGGGGTTCCCTATGGCGTCGGCGCGCCGCTGCTCGCCGGTCTCGATGAACACGACGGCGTCGAGTTGGTGCAGGCACCGCCGACCGAACTGATCGCGCAACTGCGCCAACGGCGCCTCGACGCGGCACTGGTGTCGTCGATCGAGGCCGTGCGGCAACCGGGTTACGCGGTGGCGGCCGGACTCGGCATCGCCTGCCGCGAGGAGATCCGCTCGGTGCGGGCATTCCGGCGGCGCGGCCGGGCGATCCGCACGATCGGGCTCGATCGTAGCTCGGCGACGTCGGTGGCGCTGTTGCGGCTGCTGCTGGCGAACGTGCACGTCGACGCGGTCGCGCACGGAGTCTCGTTCGAGTCCATCCAGCCGACCCTAGAACCCGATCGCATGCCGCACGACCTGGTGCTGCTGATCGGCGATCCCGGACTGCATGCGCATGCGGGCGAACGGGAGGTGTGGGATCTCGGCCGCCAATGGAAGGAATGGACCGGCCTGCCGTTCGTGTTTGCGCTGTGGGTGCTGGCGGAAGGCGCGAACCCCGATGCCGTGCTGCCGCTGCTGCACCGCGCGCGCGCGCGCGGTCGCCAGCGCGGCGCCATCGACGGCACCGAGGGAGCGGCCCACTACGACCTCGACGACCGCGACCTGCGCGGGCTGTGCCGATTCTGGGACGAATGCCGGGCGCTCGGTTTCGCCGACCAACCCGACCCGCCGTTTCTCGACTGACCGACGGCCCGCGTCGAGCCGGATCAGCTCGCCCTTGTGCCCGGCCGCGCACGGGCGTTCGATGCGGATTCCATGACCTCGGACTTCTACTGCGACGAAGTGCTGAGCGGGCGCACCGCCGTGCGGGTGGTCTCCGAGACCAGCGACATCCTCGCCTACCACCACACGCGGCCGTTCTGGCCGGTGCACATCGTCGTGATCCCCAAGCGCCACGTGCCGTCACTGACCGACCTCGGCGACGCCGACGAAGCGCTGCTGCACCGACTGCTCGCGGTCGTGCGCGAGGTCGCGGCACAGGTCGAACGAGAGCACGGCAAGGCGCGCGTCTTGACCAACCTGGGCGCATACCAGGACAGCAAACACCTGCACTTCCACGTGAACTCGGGCGATCCGCTGCGATGAACGAACGCACCCCGAGCACCGCGGAAGTGCTGGCTTCCGTGCAGCGCTTCGCGATCGACGGCGAGTGCGTCGACGTCGTGCCGCTGGTCCGCGGCCACATCCACGACACGTTCGTGTCGACCTGGCGGCAGAACGGCGGCACCCGTCGCTACCTGCACCAGCGCATGAACGACAAGGTGTTCCACGACATCCCGGCGGTGATGCACAACATCGAGACCGTCAGCAAGCACCTGCGCCGCAAGATGTCCGGCCATACGACGCTCGACGGCTTTCGCGTGCTCGACCTGGTGACGACGCGCGAACAGCGCAGCTACCTGGTCTGCGAAACGGGGCAGTGGCGCACCTACTCGTTCATCGAAGGCACCACCAGCCACGACCACTGCGAGCGCCCGGAGCAGGCGTTCGAGGCAGCGCGCGCGTTCGGCTGGTTTTCGTCGCAACTCGCCGATCTCGACCCCCGCAACTTGCGCGAAACATTGCCGCACTTCTTCTCGACACCGCACCGCTTGCAGCAGTTCGAAGACGCGCTCGCCGAGGATCCGCGCAGCCGCGCCGAGCACTGCATCGACGAGATC
Organism: bacterium; assembly: GCA_011051855.1. Lineage (GTDB taxonomy): Bacteria > Planctomycetota > UBA1135 > UBA1135 > UBA2386. Next base: position 2,470 of record DRKG01000173.1, read on the forward strand.
CGGTTTGCGCAACAGCGGCGCGAGATGGCGTTCGTGATCGACGGCATGCTGCGCAGCGGCGAGATCCCGACCCGCACCGTGCACGGGGACACCAAGCTCAACAACGTGCTGTTCTGCAAGCGCACCGGCCGCGCCTCGTGCATCGTCGACCTCGACACCTGCATGCCGGGCTATTCGCTCTACGACTTCGGCGACCTGGTGCGGTTCACCGCGGCGACCAGCGACGAGGACGAACGTGACCTCGACCGGGTCGGCACCGATCTCGAACTCTACCGCGCGCTGGTCGACGGCTACCTCGAAGGCATGCGCGGCACGCTGTCCAAGCGCGAAATCCTGCTGATGCCGTTCGCCGCGCGCCTGGTCACCTACACCATCGGCCTACGCTTCCTCGCCGACCACCTCGCCGGCGACATCTACTTCAAGGTGCACCGCGAAGGGCACAACCTCGATCGTGCGCGGGTGCAATTCCGCATGGTCGAACGGATGGAGCAACAGGCCGACACGATGGCCGTGACGACGAGCTGACGAACCCGAACGTACCGAACCCGGTACAAACAACAACTGCGTCGGGCCATATGCCCGGGCAATCATACTTGTCAGGTTGGGCTTTGTACCGGGTTCGGTACGTCCGCAGAGGCGACCTCACGGTTCAATCCTCTGCCAACACGATCCGCCGACCCGCAACTTCGGCGACAATGGCCCCGATCGCGCCCTTTACCACGTGCTTCTGCCAAACGCGGCCATCGCAATCACCAGGCGCCCGGAATGCGATCGTATCGGCGACGCCCATGACCGCCAACGGATCCTGCAGCATTCGGTGCTCAAACCTGACCACAGCACTGCCGTGGGCAACGACCAGCGGCTTGACCGACGTTTCGAAGTCCACCCGGAGGACACGCTCACTCACTCGGACCTTCGTACGCACCTGTTGACCTGACAAGTGTTCGACCGATGTGACGCCGCCGTCGCGGTATACCACTTCGACTTCGTCCCAGGCATCGGGCATCCGATGGAATCGCAGAACGCTTCCCGATCGCGAGTAGCAGAACTCCATGGGGTCGGCGAGACTCGCGCCATCGTTTACCGCAAACCAGGTGCCTCTGCTTCGCCGCCCGCGCACATAGCCTGGATCCTCGTCTCGCCCGGTTTCGACGCGGATTGGCTCCCGAGCATTGCCGAGTTCCAGCATCAATCGCTTCCGCTTCGCATCCCAAGAGAGCTTCGCTACGCTACCTTCCAGCAGACGGCCGTCGTCCAACAGTACCGTCAGAAGGGAATCTTCACCGGCGTTGCGCATCCTAACCAAGCGTGCTTCGGGTAGCACAGCGACGCCGTTCGACAGCTTTGACTCGGTCACGGATTCGGTCCCATCGCGACGTTCCAGGGCGAACACCGTACCGGACAAATCGGCCACACTCCCCCGGTCAACAACTTCGACTCCGCACGCAGGGAATACCTCAACAACCTCGAAGGACACGATAGCCGGCACCCGCACCAAGTGGTCGCCAGGGCTGATGACACTGCCGTCCGCCACACACTTGACCCGATAGAGCGGTCCGGCTGGAAGCGCAGCCGTGAGTCCTTCCGTGGGCACGGGGTGCGGGAACGAGTCCATCCCGAACGTCGCCACCACGCCCTCGTGGGACGGGACCTTGAACGGGATCTTGTTCGCCGCCGTTTCATCAGCCAGTGCGCAGTAAGCACGTGGACGGAAGACTTGCGGATGCACTGCACTCCCAACCCTATCGTCGACCCGTATCGTCACATCGCCCATCGGTGGCAAGACCAACTGGTAGGGCGGCGAGACGCTGAGGCCCTCGTAGTCGACCCAACAGAAGGGCGACACGTGCACGCGCAGCATCCGCCCCGCGGCCTCCACCAGAGAACCCGGTACTGAGAATCCACCATCGGGTCGTGTCCACCCTTCGTAATACACTCTCGATCCCACATCGCGCCACGCGTATCGGAGTCCCGCAGCGGGTGACTGGTCGGATCGCAATAGAACGCCAGCGAGGTCACCATCTCTCCGTGACTGCTCCGCATCGGATGTCGCATACGATGCAGCGCGTTCCTCGAACACGGCTTCACGCTGAGCATCCCACTCGGCCGAGCCACTGGCCCTCGTCTCCCCATGCCTCGCCGACCGATCAGCTACGAGCTCGTGCGAACCTGACACCGGTGCGAAACCTGCCCCGATACGCAGGAAGGCCGCAACAGCCAAGCCAACGGCGAGACTCACGAGTAGCCAGGCTCGCACCCACCCCTCCCGAGGAGGTCCAACGAGGCTCTGGGGCGGTCGCCGCATCGTCATGGTGTCAGACCTGAAGGCTGGAGTGAAGTCAATACGTCGTCGTCAACACGATGTCGCCTTGGATCGTCGAGCTGGTCTTGTATGTGAAGCGGAACGTCTTCTTGTTGATGCTCGCCTCCGATGGCTTCGTGCACGTGACCTTCTTGCTCGGATTGTTCGACCGGGTCCAGGCGTTGGTGACGTCGTGCCATTGGCCATCCGATGTCTGCTCTTCGATCTTGGTGATCTCTACCGTCGTGCCCGGTGCTGCGGTACTCGGCGGCGTCGCATGACAGCCAGTTGGCTCTGCCGCACCGTTGGGTTGGAAGGTGATGGTAACGCTACCCTGCGACTGCGCAAACGCAGCAGAAGCCAGGAGAAGCGGGACTGAAATGACTCTGGCAAGGTTTGTGTTCTTATGCATGGGACTGGTGAGATTCGCAACCGCACTTGCTGCCCAAGCCGCATTGGAGAGAGAGAGAGAGAGTCAAGAGCCGCTTTCGGGAACGTACCGAACCCGGTACAAACAACAACTGTGTCGGGCCATATACCCGGGCAATCATCCTCGCCAGGTTGGGCTTTGTACCGGGTTCGGTACGTCCACGCCATCGGGGCCGCGCGCGCCCGAGCTCACCGCGCGTCCGCGGGCAAGACGGTCATTTGCACCTGCCCGCCCACCAGCGGAACCCAGTCGGACGTGCCGACGCGGGACACCGCACGGACCGACAGCACTCCTTGCAGCAGCTCCCCCGGCAACAGGACCGTGCGCTCGCCCTTTGCGTCGGTCACGCCGCGCGGCGGGACGTCCACGAAGGCATCGAGAGCGCAGTTGACCAGCACACCCTCGGGGTACTGCTCCAGGCGAACCTCGACCGGCACACCGGCCATCGCCTTGCCCGCCGCATTGGCGACGCGCAACGTCACGCGCTGCAGTGGCTGCAGCGCGACGCGCACCTCGTCACCCCTTCCGCCGTGCGCGAGCCCGTGACTGCGCACGCCGTAGGCGTAGGCGTGCAGCGCGCGCTCACGCGGCCAGTTGGTCATCAACTCAATGCGTCCCTGCGCGTCCGCGCGCAGCACCGACACCCACTGCACGGGAAAGTCGTCCGCACCATCGAACAGGCCGACGACGGCGCCGCTGACGCCCTTCCCCTCGGCATCGACGACTTCGAAACGCACCCGGCGGAGATCCCGCCAGTTCACGCGCACCTCGCCGGGCGAGGCGGTGGCGTCGATCAGCACGCGACGGCCAGAGCAGGAACCCTGCACGACCCAGCCCGGAGCTTCGGACGAGTAGATGTCCGCGCCGACCTGCCCTTTGACCAGGGGAAGAGTCGGCGATCGTGTCTTCCCCTCCACGAGCGGAAACCCGTCGGGGTCCCGAAACGCGAAGTCACCGCGCAGGTGGGCACGCAACTCCGCCGCCGCCGGCAGGCCGCGGATCGCCAGGCGGCGCTCCTGGGCGGGGCGCATGACGAGCTGCAACTCGCCCGACCTGGCCTCGCGGGCCGCGGACGGAGCAAGCGGCTGCAATCCAGCGTAGCAGGACCTAGCGCCGACGAATCCACTCCGCGTTCCGTAGAACAACGACAAGCCGTCGGCACTCGGCGCGGTGATCCAGGCCTCCAGCACACCATCGTCATCGGTCACCCCCAGCTCGCGGTCCGGTGAAGACCGCATGCTCCAACGCATCAGTGGCGCCGCCAACGGATGCTCGCAGTGCCAGACCTGCCGCACGGAGACGCCGGGCAGAGGCTGCCCTTGCGGATCGACCGCGCGAAACCGCTGACGCACGGCCGTGCCGAACGCGACTTCTCGGGTGTGTTCGAGATGGACCACCCGCTCCGCGATGACGCCGCCCGCACGATCCATCAACAGCAGACTGATCGGCCCGGGAGGCAGGATCGGCAGGGTGATCAAACCATCGCCGTCGACGGCGACATCGGCGACCGCTGCATCGCGGGAGACCGCCACCCGGACCTTCAGTGGGCCGACCGCGGCGAAGCCATCCGCGCCGCGCACCCGGATCTCCGGAGCACGACGTGCCGCCCGCAGCACCCAGCGGCACGGTGCATCGTCCGGCCCGAAGTAGCGCACCGTCGACACCAGCGCGCGACCTTCCTTGCCCGAGGGCCCGACGACCCAGGAGCACCAACCGCCGGCGCAGTCCACCGGCAGACGGTAGGAGCCGTCCGCCCCCGTCTCCGCCACTTCGGGGAAGACGGGGCCAGCGTCCGCCGGCAGACGGCAGATAAACACCTTCGCCCGTGCAACGGGCCTACCCTGCCCGTCGACCACCGTCCCTCGCACCCCGCCCGGCTCGTGCTGCGCACGGCAGAGCGACGGCGGTGCGGCGATGGCGGACAGCAGCAGGGTCAGGGCAGCGAAGCTCTTGTGCATGGTGACGGCGCGCGGGAGCGGGCGAAGGGCAGCGAGCGGACGGTAGCACCCACTCGGGAGGAACGGAATCAGGCTCTCCTGATCATTCTCGTGAGTGACCTCACACAGCGACCTTCGCGCGCATCGTCGACGAGGGAACTACGCTTCGCGGCCCGCGCGAACGCAGGTGGCTCCGCTTGGCCGAACCGGAGTGGCTCTCATGAGACCGACCCTTGAATCGTCCCCGGTGCCCGCGCACCCACCCCGCCGACGAAGCCGAACTCCGACCTGGACGGACCTCCCCCACCTTCGCTATGAAGGAATCCTCCGGCGCGGGCCGGGCACGATCTGCCACCTTCGGAGGGGGCACACCAGCATGACGAGCAACGAGAGCGGACAGGGTCAGCTGTTCGCCGGAACGGACAACCAGACGGAAACGGCGGACATGGCGAGCAAGAAGGCCGGCAAGGCATCCCCGTCGGGCGCCCGCAAGAAGCGCTCCGAGAACGCCGAGTCGATGGCCCGGCGCCAGCGGGAGATCTCGGTCAGTGAGTTCTTCACCAAGAATCGCCACCTGCTCGGCTTCGACAGCCCGCGCAAGGCGCTGCTGACGGCGGTCAAGGAAGCGGTCGACAACAGCCTCGACGCGTGCGAAGAGGCGCGCATCCTGCCGGATCTGAAGGTGACCATCCAGCGCATCGGCGACAACGAGCGGCAGTTCACGATGATCGTCGAGGACAACGGTCCCGGCATCGTCAAGACGCAGGTGCCGCACGTCTTCGGGCGCCTGCTCTACGGCTCGAAGTTCCACCGGCTGCGGCAGTCGCGCGGCCAGCAGGGCATCGGCATCTCGGCGGCCGGCATGTACGGGCAACTGACCACCGGCCAGCCGGTCAAGGTCAAGTCGAAGCCGGGCCGCCGCGCCGTGCCGCTCGAGTTCACCATCCGCATCGACACCGCCAAGAACCGGCCCGAGTACTCCGACAAACCGATCGAGTGGGAGGGCAAGCAGCACGGCACCGAGGTGTCGATCCCGATGGAGGGCGAATACCGCCGCGGCCAGCGCTCGATCCAGGAGTTCCTGAAGCTGATGGCGGTGTCCAACCCGCACGTGAACCTGACGTTCACCGAGCCGGACGGGACCGTCACCGAATACAAGCGCAACACCGACGAGCTCCCCAAGGAAGTCGAGGAGATCAAACCGCACCCACACGGCGTCGAACTCGGCATCCTGCTGAAGATGATCCAGGAGAGCGAGAACCGCACGGTGAGCGCCTTCCTACAGCAGGACTTCTCGCGCGTCGGCCCGACGGTCGCCAAGGAGGTCTGCGAGAAGGCCGGGGTCAACCCCGGCAGCAATCCGCGCCGGCTCGACACCAAGACGGTGCAGCGGCTGAAGGACGCGATCGAGCAGACCAAGATCAAGGCGCCACCGCTGACCTGCATCGCCCCGATCGGCGAAGAACTGATCATCAAGGGCCTCAAGAAGGAGGTCGAGGCGGACTTCTACCAGGCCGCGTCGCGCAAGCCGGTCGTCTACCGCGGGCGGCCGTTCGCGGTCGAGGTCGGCATCGCCTACGGCCGACCGGGCGACACCCTCGAGATGACCGAATCCGGCAAGATCGTCGAGAAGTCGGTCAAGAAGAACGACGAGCTGTTGATGGGCAACGCGGATGAACCGGTGCGCTTGATCCGCTTCGCCAACCGCGTGCCGCTGGTGTTCCAGCAGTCGGCGTGCGCGATCACCAAGGCCGTGATCGGCACCAACTGGAAGAACTACGGCCTGCAGCAGCCGCGCGGCGCTCTACCGATCGGGCCGATGGTGATCTTCGTGCACATCGCATCGGTGTGGGTGCCGTTCACCAGCGAGTCGAAGGAGGCGATCGCCGCCTACGACGAGATCATGGACGAGCTGAAGCGCGCGCTGATGGAATGCGGCCGCAAGCTCGGCACCCACGTGCGCAAGGGCAAGAAGCTCGCCAACGAGTTCAAGAAGCGCAACTACATCACGATGTACATTCCGCACGTCGTCGACGCACTGAAGGACATTCTCGAACTCGGCGAGGGCGAAGTCCGGCAGGCGACCGACAACCTGACCAACGTGCTCGAACGAAGCCGCAAGCTGTAGCCCCCCACCCCCCACGCGATGGCAGCCAAGAAGAGCAAGAAGGTCACCAAGAAGCCGGCGAAGGCGAAGGCGCGCAAGCCGATGTCGAAGCTCGACCAGGTGACGGTCGGCGAGATCAACCGCTGTGCCGAGCACGTCTACAAACGCATCCAGAAGCTCGACAAACCCGAGCTGAAGTTTCCCGAGCGATCGCTGAAGAACGCCCGCTACGACAAGAAGGGCGGCTTCCAGATGGGGCGCGGCCGGATCGAACGCACGCTGACGGTCAACACCGTCAAGACGTTCGCGCAGACGCTGAAACTGATGGCGCTCAGCAAGGAGATGGTCCAGGAGGACGACTTCGCGACCAAGCGAGAGGCCTACTACGTGTCGAAGAACTGGGGCGAGGCGAAGTTCACCTCGCAGCCGGAGTCGGACACGGTGATGGACGACATCGAGGCGCTATTCAGCCTCGAAGGCGTCGCCCGCGAGCAATTGCGCTTCCGCCCGGAGGACCACGGCGGCAACGTCGCCGGCTCGCTGGTGGTGATCGACCGCGACCGCGAGACCGGGGCCGAGGAGCGCATCGACTGCACGCGCTTCGGCAGCGGCAGCTACACGATCCCGAGCTCGGTCGAACACTTCCGCTTCGAGACCAAGGCGAAGTTCATCCTGGTGATCGAGACCGGCGGCATGTTCGCGCGCCTGCACGAGCACAAATGGTGGCGCGACGTCAACTGCATCATCATCGGCACATCGGGTGTGCCGACGCGCTCGACGCGCCGGTTCATCCGCAAGCTGTCCGACGACAAGAAGCTGCCCGTCTACTGCTTCAACGACTGCGATCCGTACGGGATCTCGAACATCTACCGCACGCTCAAGGTCGGCTCGGGCAACGCCGTGCACCTCAACAAGTTCTTCTGCGTGCCGCAGGCCCGTTACCTCGGTGTGACCCCGCAGGACATCGTCGACTTCGAGCTGCAGGACGCGACCCACCCTCTGAAGGACGTCGACGTCAAGCGCGCCAAGGACGCACTCAAGAACGACCCGTTCTTCCGAGCCCACAAGGAATGGCAGAAGGCGATCCAGCAGATGCTGAAGATGGGCGTGCGCGCCGAGCAACAGGCGCTGGCCAAGTGGGGCCTGAACTTCGTCATCGACGAGTACCTGCCGCAGAAGCTCAAGGCCCCGAAGAAGTTCCTGCCGTAGTGGTGGCGGACCTACGGTGACAACAGACCCGGCCCCCTCTTGTGCAGCGGCGCACCGGGCCCGATGATCCGATCCGTGGACACGGGAAGCGCCTCAGCCCCCGACCTCCTGCGGGACCTGGTCGACAACCTGCCGTGTGCGGCGTTCGTCCACGATGCGGCGGGGCGCTTCCGCGAGGTCAACCCGACTGCATGCCGCTCCCTCGGGCGCACGCGCGACAGCTTGTTGGCGTCGGACGTGTTCGCGATCGAGTGCGAGCACCGTCTGATCCTGGAACAGCTCTGGCGTAGCCTTGCGATCGGCCAACAGAAGGCGTTCCGCGGTCGCCACCGCCGCGCCGACGGCAGCACGTTCGGGGTGGCGGTCTCGGTGCGGGCATTCGCTCACTACGGCGAGAAGCTGTTCTGCGTGACCGCGACGCCCGTCGCGTCCGGCGATGAGGCCGACCGGAACCTGCAATCGACGCAGAAGGACGAGCACACCGTCTTCCGCGAGGTGTTCGAACGCGCCAACGAGGCGATCGCGATTATCGACGCCGAAGGCCGCTACGTGCTGCAGAATCGACGCCATCGCGAACTGCTCGGATACGACGACCAGGAGCTGGTCGACAAGACGCCGGCGATCCACCTCGGCCCGGCGAAGTTCCGGGAGGTGGCCAAGGCGCTCGCCGAACGCGGCGAATACCGCGCCGAAGTAACTTCGCACGCCAAGGACGGCCGCGCACTCGCGCTCGAACTGTCGGCGTTCGCGATCGAGCGCGACGGCCAGCCACCGCTGTTCGTCGGCATCAAGCGCGACCTCCGCGAACGCGACCGCGAGGGCCGCGCAGCCGCCGAGCGCGTGCGGCGCGAACTCGAGGAAAGCCTGCGGCAGGCGCACAAACTGGAGATCTTCGGCCTGCTCGCGGCCGGAATCGCACACGACTTCAACAACGTGCTGACCCTGGTCCTGTCGCTGTCGGACCTGCACGCCGACGATCCGAGCCTGCCGGAACACGCGCGCGCCGCATTCGCCGACGTTCGCGGCGCCGCCCTGCGAGGCCGCGACCTGACTGCCCGTCTGCTTGAGTTCGGCCGCCGGCAGCCGCTCCAGCCGGAGCCGCTCGACCTCGAGCCACGACTGCGTGAACTGATCCGCGCACTCCGTCGCGTGGTGCCGACCACGATCCAGTTCGACGTCACCATCGACGGTTCCCTGCCGACGGTCCTCGCCGACGCGGTCGCCATCGAGCAGGTGCTGCTGAATCTCACCACGAACGCCGCCGATGCCATGCCGGACGGGGGCACGTTGACGATTCGGGTGGAACGGCAACAGATCGCCGCCGACACCGCCCTGGCGCGCGCACTCGGCTCGGGCGGCGAGTTCGTGCAACTGCTCGTCGCCGACACCGGCACCGGCATGTGCAAGGCGGCGCTCGAACGGATGTTCGAACCGTTCTACACCTCGAAGGCCGCCGGCAAGGGCACCGGACTCGGCATGGCGATCGTGCAGGACATCGTGCGCCACCACAACGGCCACATCGAGGTCGACAGCACCGTCGGCAGGGGCACCGAAGTGCGAGTGATCCTGCCCGCCGCGGAGTAGGCGCCGGGGCCAAAGCGGTGACCGGTTTCCGCGTCGGCGGCGGCGCCAACTTGTGGGACTGGCTCGGCGCCCACCTGTCCCTCGGCCTGGTCCGGATCAAGACCGTGACGATCCGCGGCCGCGTGATCCGGTAGCCGCCGCGTCAATCCACCCGCAGCGGATCCCGGCCGCGCCGGGCGCGCATGCGGTTGAGCATGGCCAGGATCGCCGGACGCGCGACGATGCGCCGTTCGAGCCGGCGTTTGGCGGGGAAGTCGAGCAGCATCAACCCGATCAGGATCGTCAACAGTCCCTGACCGGGCAGCACCAGCATCGCCAGCCCCGCGAGCACGAACAGCGCGCCGAGCAGGTTCTTCAGCACGGCCGCGATCCAGCCGCCGGCCGACCGGCGCGCCCTCACGGGAGCGCGCTCGGCCGCGAAGTAATCGACCGGCATGCGCACCACCAGCACCGGCAGCAGAGCCAGCGCCAGCACCAGCGACGCAAGCGAGCCGACGAACAGCCAAGTCAGCAGTTCGCCGTGGCCCTGCAACCACTGCCAGACCTGCTCGAAGGTCGACGGATCGCCAGTTGTGTCGCGGGCCACGGGCATGCGGGCGTGCGAGTCTGCGCAACGGAACCCCGCCCGTCCAGGGTCGTCGCCGCCCGCTCCGGACCGGCCGTTGGTGCCGATAGGCCGGTACCGGGTCATGCCGCGCTGGCTCCCATGCCGATGGAGGGATACTCCTATGGGCGATTCCATGGCCGCGACCTCCCCCGCCTCCCTGCTCGAAGAGAAGATCCAGGACCGCACTGCCACGATCGGCGTCGTCGGGCTGGGTTACGTCGGACTGCCGCTGCTGCGTGCGTTCTTCCGCGCCGGCTTCCCGGTGCTCGGCTTCGACGTCGACGACGACAAGATCGCCATGCTCGAGAAGGGCGAGTCCTATCTGAAGCACCTCGGCGAGGACTTCGTCGCCGAGCTCGCCTCATCGGACAAGTTCGCGGCGACCAGCGACCCTCAGCGGCTCGCCGACGCCGA
>DRKG01000174.1 GCA_011051855.1 bacterium
CATCCCCCGCGGCGAGGCGATCGAGCACGGCACCCGCCTCGCGCTCGGCCGAGCCCCGGACGGTCGGGACGGCTGGCAGCTCGAAGCGATCCACACGCCGGGGCACGACCGGGGCCACCTGTGCTTCCGCGAATCGCGCTACGGCGCGATGCTGGTCGGCGACATGCTGTCGACGGTCAGCACGATCATCATCGATCCGCCTGAAGGCCACCTCGCCACCTACCTGCAGAGCCTCGAGTTGCTCGAACGCTACGACATCTCGACGCTCTACCCGGCGCACGGGCCGGCATTGCGCGACGGCCGCCGGCTGGTGCAGAAGTACCTCCGCCACCGCCGCCAGCGCGAGACGACTTTGCTGCAGGTGCTCGGCGAAACCCCCGGGAGCGTCGACGAACTACTGCCGAAGGTCTACTGGGACGCGGACCCTCGCCTCTACCCGTTCGCGGTGCGTTCGCTGCAGGCCGGCCTCGACAAACTCGCCGAGGAAGGCCGCGCCGAGCTGCGCGGCGACCGCTGGTACGCGACGCCTTGAGCCCGCTCCGCACCGCGCTGCTGGGGCTGCTGACGTTCCTGCTGATGCTGCCCGAGACCCTGCCCGTGCCGGTGCTGCGCGGGCTCGTCGTCGAACGCTTCTCCGTGTCGGACGAACTGGCGACGCTGTTCGTCGTCGCCAACATGATCGGCGCGATGCTGGCGGCACCCCTGGTCGGCCTGCACGTCGACCGCACCGGTCGCCGCCGCCGATTGTGCGTCGCGATGCTGGTCGCCGACGCCGCCCTGATGCAGGCGCTGGCCCACCCGCTCGACTACGGCACGTTCCTGGCCCTGCGCTTGGTCGAAGGCGCAGCCCACATGTCGGCGCTGACCCTGCTGATGAGCCTTGGGGCCGACGCCGCCGGCACGCGGCGCGGTCGGGCGCTCGGCATGGTGGGCAGCGGCATGACCCTCGGGGTCGCCTGCGGGGCCGCGATCGGCGGCATCCTGGGCCGGGATGACCCGCTGCGCACCCTGCACATCGCCTCCTTGGTCCTGGGAGCCACCGCCGTGCTCGGCGCTCTGGTGCTCCCCGCGGACATCGCCCGTGGCGAACGCCACGGCTTCGCCGATCTCGTGCGGGCGGTGCGCCGCGAACCGCGCCTCCGCGCGCCGCTGCTGCTGGCTTTGCTCGACCGCTTCACGGTCGGCTTCTTCACCGGCGGATTCCCGCTGATGATGGCCGGCGTGTTCGGCACCGACGCGGCGACCATCGGCAAACTGCTCGGCGCCTTCCTGTTTCCATTCGCACTGCTGTCCTACCCGTTCGGACGCGCCGCCGAACGCTGGTCCCGCGCGCGCCTGGTCGCCCTCGGCAGCCTCGGCTACGGCATCGCCGTCGCCGCCGTCGGCATCGCGTCCCCGACCGCGCAATGGCTGCTGATGCCGTTGTGCGGCGTGTCGTCGGCGATCATGTTCGTGCCGACGCTGCTGTGGCTGCTCGAGCGCGCGCCCGGCATCGGCAGGAGCACCGCGATCGCCGCATTCCACGCCGCCGGTTCGCTCGGCTTCCTGCTCGGACCATTGGCCTGCGCGCGCCTGGTGGCGATCGGCGGCCACGGCCACGCCGGCTACGGGCTGGCCTTCGCGACCGCCGGCGCCATCGAGATCGGCGGCGCGGTGCTGGTGGTCGTCGTCGACGCTCGGCGCCACCCGCCGGGTCGTGCCGCTCGATAAACCCCACCCCGGAACCTCGACTGCATCGGCTGCTGCTCTGCGCCGCTGCTGCGCGCCCACCGCAAAGCGATGTTTGCCTAGCCGAAGGCAGCGCTGCTCGACAAACCCGTGCCGTGGCGGGACGGCGGGCAGCAGCCGTCGGCAGGTGCCCCTTCCATCGAACCGGTCGCCGGCCGCAAGGTCTCCGTGCGCCGCTTCGAGAACCTGTTCGCCGACGGAATCGCGCGCGGGTTCGCCGGGCCGATCCGGCAAGACCGATGGTCGGGATGGGCGACCGGTGACGTCGCGGCCGCCGAGCTGCAGGCGGCCCGGATCGCGCGCTGAGTCCGTGCCAACACGAGGCTCCGGCCTTGCGTGGGGTTCCAAGTCCTCTGCCGGCCCGACCGCGGCCTGCTATCATGATGGCGCCCCGACGCACCCATCCTCACCACCATGCCCTCGCCCCTCCTGCTCGCGGCTGCACTCGTCGCCGGTCCCGGAGCCGTCGCCCACGTCGACGATTCGAACTCGCACGGCGCCGTCGGTGACGCGCACCTCTCGCTCGACGAAGCCATCCGGCTCGCCAACGGCAGCCTCGCTCTCGGCAGCCTGTCCGCGGCCGAACAAGCGCGCATCGTCGGCACCGGCCCGGTGCTGACCATCCGCATCGATGCCGCGGTCACCCCGACGATCACCGCGCAGGCACCACTGACCGGACTCGCCGGCCAGGGCCCAGCCACCGGCATGGTGCTCGTCGAGGGTGTGCCCGCCAACGGCAACCGACCGGTAATCGACGGCAACACCCAGCCGACCGTGCTATCGCTGGTCGCCCACACCGTGCGCGTGATGATGCTCGCCTTTCACGGCGGCGGCGTCGCCGTCGACGCCGACCTGCCGGCGTTTCCGGCCGGCGCCTCGATGCCGATGCTGATGCACTGCTCCTTCGACGGCCAGACGGCCTGCGGCGTGCAGGTTCAGGCCCACGGTGCCGGCGAGTCCGTGCTGATGATGCGCAACCTGACGTTCACCAACATGCCGCTGGGCGTCAACCTGATCGACCAGACCCAGGGCGGCCGCGCCATGGCCGACATAGAACACACCAGCTTCGACGGCGTCACCACGGGCGTGCACGCCGCCGTCGACGGCAGCGGCACCGACACCATGGTCGCGCTGTGGCGCAGCACGTTCACCAACGGGGCCACGCTGGCCTCGTCGACCCGCGGCGTCGGCAGCAGCAAGCTATTCATGCTCCGGTTCGTCTACGTCGACGCGACCTGCAGCGGCGACGTCATCGACTGCCAGGGCAACGTCGCCGGCGTAACCATGGTCCACCATCACCACAGCGACTGGACCGCCGGACCCGGCAAACACGCCTTCTACGTGCACCCGCGCACCGCCACCTTCGACCTGCACGGCAGCGAGATGGTGTTCCGCGGCGACGTGGTGTTCGCCGGCAACACCGGCTCACCGCGCTTCTGGCACCAAAACAACCGCTACGAGAACTGCACCATCACGTTCGACGTCGACGGCGCCCTGCCGAACCTGCTGTGGAACCACTACGACGGCTGCACGATCCAGGTGCCGTTCAGCGCCCGCTCCCCTGTCGACCTGCGTAACAGCGAACTGGTCAACACCGATGTCGACTGCCAGTCGTTCCTGGCCCCGGTCGAACTCGACGGCTGCCACCGCATCGGCGGCACCCTGACTGGCTTCGCCACCGAGACCAACCCCGCGCCCGCACCTTTCCTCGGTGCCACGGACGTCACTCCGCGCTTCCCCGCCGTCGGCACCGCCGTGACCCTGTCCGCCGACCTGCCGGCCGGCGTGGCCATGATCTGGGACCTCGCCAGCAGCGACCCGCGCCCCTACACCTCGGCAGAACCGGTGCGCCTCTACGGCATCCCCTACACCCTGGTGCCACTGCCCGTGCTCGTCATCTACCAGAGCACCCTGACCGTGCCGATCCCGAACCAGCCAACCCTGATCGGCGAAGAGTTCTACTGGCAGGGCATCTCACTACCGCTCAACGGCCAGCCGTGGATCCCCGCCTACCACCTCCCCCGCGGCGGCCGCACCCTGCTGCAGTAGGTTCTCAGGTCAGAGAGTCTCAGGTCAGAAGGCAGGGTGCTCGCGGCAGGAGGCTTCCGATGCAGCAGGCCTCCGATCCGGTAGCTCCTCCCGCCCCAACGGGCTCGGGGGCCGGATCCGGCAATCTCAAGCCCCCATCGCGCGCCGACGGATCGACCGCTCACACCGTCGCACCGGGCCGGCCGCAGCATTTCTTGTACTTCTTGTCCGAGCCGCACGGACACTTCTCGTTCGGCCCAATCTTGCGGTCGAGCCGCTTGAACGGACGCGGCTTGACCTCAACACCGTCGACGAAGTACCAGACGCCATCCTCCTTGCGGAAGCTGGCCACCTCGTGGTGCGTGATGTCCTCCCCCCCGAGCGTGTAGTAGGCCTTGAAGTCGACAAAGCCCTCGTTGTCGCCCACATCGCCACGGTCGACCTCGATCACCTCCATCCGATGCCACTCCGCCCGTTTCGACCACTCCTCGGTCGCCTTGCGATCCACGTGCACCCGCCCCTCAGGACTCTGGCTCTCGATGATCCAATCGATGTGGCCGCGCGCATATGCGGTGTAGCGCGACCGCATCAGCTCTTCGGCGGTAGCCGCCACCCGCTGCCGGGTGATGATCGGTTCACAACATTCGGCGAAGGGTTTGCCGCTGGTGCACGGACAGTTCATCGCGGGGACGGTAGCGAAACCGCAGCACAGAGCCAAACCCACCCAACTGATCCCTTGCCTGTTGGCCCCCAGCCCGGACCGCCCCGCCCCCGGCGCGCCGGGTCGAGTTACCGTGCACCGAGTCGGCACCGCGTCCGTCGAGTTCGCACGCCGAACCGCGTGCGGCCAACGTCGCGCGCCGTCCCCTGCACACCGCGCCACCCGCCCGTAGGCCGGCAAGCCCCGGTCGCACGGCGCCCAAGTCCTGTTCTGGATCGTACTACATCGTCACGGTCTGCCTCCCGGTTCGACTCACTGGATGGATGCTGCGCGGCCCCCAGTCCTGCCGCCAGCGGACCACGTCCTCGGCCGTGATCTGGCGTTCCAGCAGACCCAGACGGACCGCGGAGGTGACCCCTTCGGGGTCGCGGTTGAAGCGCCGTCGCACGTAGTTGCGGTAGACGATGAAGATCGCCAACTGGGCTTCGAGGAACTTGCACTTCTTCGACACCAGCCAGCTCTTGCGCCGCAGTCGCCCGCAGTTGTCGCGCAGCATCGTGATGGTGACGTTGATCGGCGTCAGCGGGTTGTCGGGCGTGCGCGGATCCGAGCCGGGGGTGCGCCGGTGGCGCGCGCGGCCGGCGAACACCTGCTTGGCGAGGGTGACGTAACTCCCTTTCATGTCGGTATCGAGCACGAATGCGCGCGAGGTCCGACGGGCCAGCTCGAGCATCACCTCGTGCACGCACTCGCGGCCGCGGTCGACCCGGCGCCCGTGCAGGGCCTCGTCGCGATCCTGTTGCCGGCGCCGATGCGAGCCGCGCCGCGCCAGCCGGCGGATCGGTGCCGCCCGCGCGCTGACGGCGAACCAGGTCTCGCGCTCGATCAGGATCGGCACCGTCAGCGGCCGGATCGCGAGCGTCTCGTAGCTCTCCTCCTCGTCGAGCAGATACTCACGGCCCTCGGGCAGCCGCCGGGAAAGGTTGTCGTGCAGCGCCCTGCAGGTCCGGCCGAGCTTGCGGAACTTGCGCTGCACGCTGCTGACCCCGAGACCCAGGATCCGACCGCTTTGCCGGAGTCCCACGCCGCTGATCAGCATCTGGAACAGCCGCGCGTTGACCTCCGGCCGGCGATCGCGGTAGTCGTGTCGAAACGTCTGCTCCGAGAATGTCTTGCGGCAGTCGAGGCAGCGAAAGCGCGGCACCGGCTCACCTCGGCACTGCGTGCGGAAGGAACCCCAGCGCTGGAACCGGAACCGGCCTTCATCGTGGCCGAC
>DRKG01000175.1 GCA_011051855.1 bacterium
CTGGTCCTGCACGCCGGCACGCGTGCGGTGGCGAGCGGGTGGACGCGCCGGGCGACTCTCCGGCTCGGCGTCACGCTGGCGCTGTTCGCGCTCAGCCGCACCGAAGGCGCGCTGCTCGGCCCGGTCGTCGCGGTGCCGATCTTGGGCGGCTGGCTCGGCGGCGGCGCCCGCGTCGCCGACCGCCTGCGCGCGGTGGGGTGGCTCGCGCTGCCGGGCATCGTGCTGGTCGGCGGTGCGATGCTCGCCAGCAAAGTGGCATTCGACAGCTTCCTGCCGATCAGCGGCAGCGTGAAGGACTTCTACGAGACCTCCTGGGGGCGCGAGACCGGCCGCGGCGACGTCGGTGAGAACGTCGTGTTCCACCTGAACCTGGTGCGCCGCTTGGCGCTCGCTCCGTTGCGCCGGTTGTTGCCGGCGTGGCGCGTCTTGGCCTGGGCGCTGGTCGCCGCCGGTCTCATCGGCGTGCTCGCCGGTCGCCGTCGGCGGCGTGCGCCGGGGGCTGGAACGCGGTTCGCGTGGTGGTTGTGCGTCTACGCGATCGTGCACCTGGTCGTGATCGGGCTTTACCTGCCGCACTTCACCAGCTACGCGACTTGGTACTTCGCGACCGAGATGACCGCCATCTGGTTGCTGCTCGGATGGTTTCTCGGCTGGGTCCGCGGCTGGACCCGCTGCGTGCCGCTGGCCGCCGCCGTGATGCTGGCGGCCGCGGGGGCGGTGCGGGAACTCGACGTCACCCACGACGTGCGCACGAACTGCTTCCGGGCGGCCGGCAACTGGCTGCGCACCCACACGCCGCCCGGCGCGCGCATCGGCGCACTCAGCGCCGGTCTGGTCGGCTGGTATGCGTGCGACCAGCACGTCGTCAACCTCGATGGTTTGATCAACAACCGCCGCTATCTCGACGACTTCTTGCGCAAGGGCCGGCTGGCGGACTACTTCGCCGATCGGCGATTGCAGTGGTTCGCCGACTACGCGCCGCTCGACAACTGGCGGCGGGGAGTGGCATGGCAGGGGATCGTACCGGCGTCTCGGCTGGTGCCGCGGCGCTACTGGCGGCTCGCCGATCGCCACGCCTACGTCGTATGGCAGGTGTTGCCCGCGGCCGCGCAGTTTGAGCTGCTCGGCCCCGATGGCCCTCCCGAGCGCGACCGCTACGCCGAGTTGGCGGTCGCCGCCGAAGTGCACGGCCGCTATCCGGTCGTCAGCGACCGCGAGCTGCACGAGCATCCCGGCAAGGTGGTGGCGCGGTCGATCCCCTACGGGGCGCCGATCGAACTGCTGCAGGTGCTGGCCACTCCGGAACAGCTCGTCGAGATCGGGTTGACCGACGCGACCGTCGCGCCCGACCATCGCGAGTCGTTCGAACTGATGCCTGGGATGACGGTGCTCGGATACGACGTCTTCGAGGCGACCCACGGCGGCAAGCGGCAGTTGGCGGTGACGGTATTCCGTTCCTGCGACCGGCGGCTCGCGGATTGCGAAGCGTGGCTGCACGTGCGCGCGGACGACCGCGAGCTGCAGGTGCCGCTCGGCTGGTTCGCCAACCGGTTGGCGGCCAAGGACTGGCCGATCGGTCTGGTGGTGCCCGAAACGGTGGTCGTCGATCTCGGCGACGCCCGCGGCTACCGGCTTGGAGTGGCGCGCGAGCGTCACACCGGCGAGGTGCGCTGGTTCACGCGCTGACGAACGCACCGCACAGCTCGGCGATGCGGTGCGCGGCCGTGCCGTCGCCGTAGGGGTTCTCGACCTTGGCCATCGCCCGGTAGGCGTTGTCGTCGTCGAGCAGCCGGTTCGCGGCCGCAACGATCGCATCGCGGTCGGTGCCGACCAAGCGGGCCGCACCGGCCGTGCAGCCTTCGGGTCGTTCGGTCGTGGAGCGCAGCACCAACACCGGTTTGCCGAGCGACGGCGCCTCTTCCTGCACGCCGCCCGAATCGGTCAGGATCAGATCGCATGCGCGCATCGCCGCGACCATGTCCGGGTAGTCGAGAGGCTCGGTCAGCCGGATCGCTTCGTGCCCGCCGAGCACGCGATGCGCGGTGTCGTGCACGTTCGGGTTCGGGTGCACCGGGTAGAGCAACTGCACGTCGCCGCGATCGGCGATCGCCTTCAGCGCGCGGCACACCGACTCGAACGGCGCGCCGAAGTTCTCGCGCCGGTGGGCGGTCACCAGCACGAGGCGCTTGCCCGCAGGCGGCGCGAACGGCCGCGTATCGACCCGCTCGGCCGCCCACAAGAGCGCGTCGATGACGGTGTTGCCGGTGACGTGCACACGCTCGGTCAGCCCTTCCTTTGCGAGGTTGTCGGCCGCGGTCTGCGTCGGCGCGAAGTGCAGGCTCGCCATGCGCCCGACCAGCACCCGGTTCATCTCCTCGGGGAACGGGTTGTGCAGGTCGCCGGTGCGCAGGCCGGCCTCGACGTGGCCGAAGGGCACCCGGCGGTAGAAGCTCGCCAGCGCGGTGACCATCACCGTGGTGGTGTCGCCCTGCGCCAGCACCAGGTCGGGTCGCTCTTCGGCCAACACCGGGTCCATCGCCGCGACCATGCGCGCGGTCAGGTCCGCCAGGGACTGATTCTGGCGCATCAGATCGAGGTCGCGATCCGGCCGGATGTCGAAGAACGCGTGGATCTGGTCGAGCATCTGTCGGTGTTGGGCGGTCGCGAGCACGCGCACGTCGGCCCACGGCGCTGCCTGCAGGGCGTGCACGACGGGGGCCATCTTGACCGCTTCTGGGCGGGTGCCGACGGCGACGAGGATGCGCTTCTTGTTCAAGAGTCCTTCTTTCCTCTCAGGCGATCGAGTGTGCGCATCAGGCGCAGCACCAGCGAGCGTTCGTAGGTGTCGGTGGTTGCGGCGATCGAGGCCTCCTGGCGAGCCACGCGCTCGGCCAGGTAGGTCGCGCTGGCGTAGGTCACGAGAAGTTGCTGCCCCGGCCAGTAGCGCGGTTCCACGTCGATCACGTCGCAGGCGATGCGCGCGCGCCCCGCGACCTCCGGCGGAAACGAATGCTCGTCGAGGCGCACGAAGTGGTATTCGCACAGCGGTTCTTCGGCGTACGGCACCAGCACCAGCAGCAGCATCTTCGCCGCCGCGGCGAGTCGTTCGAGTACCGGCAGCGGTTGGCGGAAGTGTTCGAGCGTGTTCGAGCACAGCACCACGTCGTAGCCGTCCGGGACCTCGGTGCCTTCGCCGACGTGGAAGGTGTGCCCCGGGTGCCGGCGGCGCGCCTCGGCGACGGCGGTGCTGGCGATGTCGAGGCCCTCGACGGTCGCGTTCGGGAACGCCCGGGCAAAGCCGGCGACGCCTTCGCCGTGCGCGCAGCCCCAGTCGAGCACGCGCGGGTGGCCGCTCGCGAGCCACTGTCGTTCCGGCGGCCGCAGCTCTTCGACCAGGCGCTGCATGAAGTGGCGCGTCTGGCCGGCGCCGTCGTTGGCATCCCAGTGCTGCGACAGGTAGTGCTGCCACCATGCGGGCGTGTTGACGGCGGGCTCGTTCATCGTCCCTCCAACTGCGTGGTGTCGGCCGATACCTCGACGTGCACGGGCAGCGACACGACTGCGTACGGCGGCCGTTCATCGAGTACTTCGATCAAGAACGCGTTCTCGACGAAGTCCAGGTAGCGGCGTTCGTCACCGACGAGTTCTTCGACCGCGACGACGACGCCGTATTCGCCGCGCGCCAGCACGTTGTCGAACTCGAACGCGACCCGCAGCACGCCGCCGGCCGGCAGTGCGGGCAGTCGCAGGCCGGCGTCGTGGGTCGTGGCGGTCAGCACGTTGAGCGCCTTGACGTTGCGGATCGAGAAGGCGACGCCGAGAGCGGTGCCGTCGTGCGCCGTGTTGGCGGCGATCTCGACGACCAGGCGCAGGCGTTCGCCGTTGTGGTAGCGGTGCACCGCGGGGCCGATGTGAGGTCGTGCGGCCGCGGCGATCTGGGCCGCGACGATCCGCAGCGCGCCGCTGCCCCAGCGTTCCAGGTCGTCGCGCGAGGTGAAGTCCTGCAGTGCTTCGCAGGCAGATCGTTCGTCGGCGCCGGCCGTCGGCCGGGGCGGTTCGATCGTGGGTTCCGGCTCGTTGCCGGCGGCGTCGCCACCGAACAGAAAGCGCAGGTAGGCGGTCGTCACTTCGTGCGGGTC
>DRKG01000176.1 GCA_011051855.1 bacterium
CGCGATCTGCGTCGTGCCCCCCGTCGAAGGATCGATCTCGTAGAGCCCGTTGTGGCCACCGACGAGTTTGCCGTCCGAACGACGAGCCAACCACTGCACATCGCCGCTGCCACCGACCGCCGGATCCACGTCGGTAGCGTTCCCCGTCGCCGGGTCGATCGTCAACAACCCGAAGTTGACGTCCCACCCGTAGAGCACCCCATCGAGGGCGGCGATTGCCTGCACCCCAGTGTAGCCCGTCGAGCCGATCACCGTGACTTGCGACGTCAGCACGTCGATCGTCACCAGTTCGTCCGGAGTGCCATCGACGATCGCCCACAGGGTCGTGCCGCCCGCGCTCTCCATCGCCCGCACGTCGGAGAAGTTGGCCGCCGCAGTGCTTGCGGCGCCGGTCGCCGGATCGAGGCTCGTCAGCGAGTAGACCGAGCCGGAGGCCCCCCGCGACGTGCTCCAAAGCCCTCCCGTGTCGTCGTGCGCGACCGCGTTCTGCCCGAAGGCCCCGTAGCCGAGGAGATTGGTAGCACCCGTGTATGAGTCGAGAGCGTAAACGCTCCCGCTCCAACCGACGGCAATCATGTCCTGGGCGAAAACCGGTGCCGCGAGCACCACAGCAAAGAGCATGCGAATCATGCCTGGGTCAGCGGTTACGCGGCCCAGGCATTACGCAGTTTGTCGGTCGAGGCGCGAAAGGCGCCGGCGCCCGCTACGCCCAGGTCAGAACAGATCGATGCGCGCCGCCCGCGTCGCGGCGGCGCCGTTCGGTGCACCGGCATCCCAGATGAACCACTGTCCCCACAGGTTGAGGCCGGCGAGGCCGGGCAGGTTCGGCACGCCGATGCGCACGGTGCCGTAGCCGTCACCCGGCGTGCCGGGGGCGCCGTTGAGCGTCCAAGGGACCAGCAGTTCGTGGCCCGAAAGCCCCACGTTGATGGTGACTCCGTTGACGACCGAGGTGCCGGCAGTGAGGTCGATGACCAGGGTCGCCAACGAACCGCCGAGCGCATTGTGCACGCCGATCTTCCAGTCCGCATTGCCGATGTTCGCCGGCACTTCGGCGAGCATCTGCGGGACCCGACCGCCCGAGCCCATGGTCGGCACACCGCTCAGCGTGCCGTTGGGGCCGAGCAACTGGCTGCGCAAGGTCGGGCGGGTGAACGGCGGCAGGCCGGCCGCGACGCGCGGGTCGGTCAGGGCGTTGGCGAGGAAGTCGATCAAGTCGTTCGCATCCTGCGGCGAGACGCTCAGCGGGAGCATCTGCGGATCCTTGTTGAAGGCGAACGGGCCGCCGCCGACGAAGTAGAAGTTGAACACCTCCTGCAGCGTCTGGAACTGGCCGTTGTGCATGAAGGAGGTGCGCAACCCGACGTTGCGCAGGCTCGGCGTCTTGAAGCGACCGGCATCGGCCGGGTTGCCGGTGACCGCCTGGCGACCGTTGTCCTCGGCGATCGGCCGCAGACCGAGGTTGTGGTACAGGTCGTCACTGAACAGTCCGGTCGGGTGGCAGATCGCGCAGCGACCGGGCCCCATGAACACCATCAGGCCGTTCATCTGCTGCGGCGTCAGCGCGCCCGGGTTGCCGGCGACGAACGCGTCGTAGGGAGTCTGGTCGGGCACCAGCGTGCGCTCGTAGGTCGCGATCGCGAACGCGATCCGCCGCGCAGTGATCGCGGGAGTGCCGAACGCCGCTTGGAAAAGATCCGGGTAGGTCACGCCACCGGCGATCGCGGCGGCCATGTCGGCCGGCAGATTGGTGGCGAGCGCCATCGGTTTGACCGTGGCGAGCTTGCCGGTCAACTGCGCGAACGTGCGCAGATCGTGCGCCATCTCGGTCGCCGACATCGGCGGCCCCATCGACTGGCTCTCGAGCGCGCCGCCCGCGGGAATCGCTACCTGGCCGTTGGCCGGGTCGATGAAGGTGCTGCGGGCACGACCGTCCCAGAACAAGTCGGTGAAGTAGCCGCCCACCAGGAACGTCGGTGATGCGCGATCCGTGACCTGCTGCTGGAAGCCGTAGGTCGGATCCGGGATGTAATCGTTGTTCTGGTCGCTGCGCTTGACGCCCGGCGAACCGAAGATGTCGTCGAGCGAAGGCGTCACGCCGTCGGGGCCGGGGTTGACCACCCGGCGCAGATCCCCACCACCGGCACCGAACGCGTGGCAGGTGCCACAGGCGACGCGGTTGTTGCTGGACATCTGCTCCTCCCAGAACAGGAGCTTGCCGAGGATCGCCTTCTGCGGCGTGATCGGATTCTGTGCCGGGACCGGCATCGGGGGCAGCGGCTGGAACATACCCCCCATGCCACCACCGCCCATGCCTCCACCACCCATGCCACCACCGCCCATACCTCCACCGCCCATACCTCCACCGGGCATGCCCTGGGCCGAGAGCACACAAGAGAAGAAGGCAGAAGAGAGAACGACGACGGCGAGGCGGCGCATGATGGTTTCGAAGGGCAGGATGGGGGACACGGACATGTGTCAGACTTGTCCCGGACAACGGGACGACACAAGCGTGACACACAGCCTCAGGAAGAAAACCCCCAACGGCCGGTCGGGCAGCGTTGTTTCCCCGTCGCCCGACCTACGCGCCCGTTGCCATCGCCGCACCGCGATCGGTCCCCTCGCGCGGGATCCTCTCCCCCGGTCGCAGCCTCGGTCCCTGGACCTCGGCAGCCCCCGCCCACAACAGACGCTCCCGGTGGCGCAAGAGGTCACTGTAACGGCGTGCCGTATCCACGCCGCGCGCGCGCCGATAGCAGCGTCGCGCGCGCCGCCGATCTCCGCGGCGGCGGAAGGCATCCCCGAGCCCGATCCAGGCGGCGACGTCCCAGGGATCCGTCCACGCCAGTTCGGCGTAGGCGGCACGCGCCGGCTCGAACTCCCCGGCCAGTGCGTGGCGCACCGCGCGCCGATGCCGTTCGTCGCGCCGGCGGCGTCCGCGTCCGCGGCGGATCACCGCCCACGAGAAAGCGGCCGTCACCGTCAACGCCGCAGCCTGCAGCAACCAGAGCGGCGGGCTCCAAGCTGCCATCGGCGCAGCCAGCAGGTAGCGCTGCACGAGCCACCAATCGAGCGC
>DRKG01000177.1 GCA_011051855.1 bacterium
GCAAACCGCCCGGTCCGCCCCAGCCGTTCCCGTGCAGTTTCTGTTAGGCTTGACCCGTCGTCCAGCACCACCCCCGCCTGGGGCCCTTCGGACGGCGCCCACGGTCCCTCGCCGCGCCATGTCCCCATCTTCCGCAACCGCCGGTGCCGCCGAAGCGGCGTGCCTGCACTGTTCGCCCGCGCGAACGGTGTGGCGGCGTAGGACTGCAGACGGCGAGGTCGTCGAAAAGGTCTACGAATCGGGCTCGCTCGCCGACGCCGAACGCGAAGCCGCGCTCGGCATGCTGGCGACGGGGCCGAGCGTCGTCGAGTATCTCGGCGCCGGCACCGATGCCGCCACCGGCCGACCGAAGGTGACCCTGCGCTACGTCGCCGGTGAAAACCTCGAGGCGAGGGTCGCCCGGCTCGGCGCGCTGCCGGCGGCCGCCGCGATCGAGCTGCTGCTGCCGGTGGCCCGCGCCCTGGCCCGCCTGCACGCCCTGCGCCGGGACGGCCTGCCGCACGGCCTGTGCCACGGCGACGTCAAGCCGCAGAACCTGCTCGCGACCGACGGCGACACGCTGCTGCTCGACTTCGAACACGCCACCGCGATCGGCGGCGCCGACGAACGCCCGTTCACCGGCGGCACCAGTGCGTGGTCGCCGCCGGAAGCTCTGCTCGGCGCACCGCCGCACAAGGGCTTCGACGTGTTCGGCTTCGGGGCGACCCTGGCGTTCCTGCTCGATGGCGGCGTCGAGCGCCGCCTGCCCCGCCACCCCGACGTCGACGCTCTGGTGGCAACTTGCTGCGCCCCCGAACCGGATGCCCGTCCGACCGCCGACGAGATCGCCGTCCGCTGCGAACGCCTGCTCGCGGTGCTGCGCGACGACCCACTGGAGCGCAACCTGCACGACTGGGCGACCGGGGACCTGGCGACCGTGCCGACCGCCCCCCGCGACCCGCGCGCGACGGTGTGGTTTCGGCGGCGACGCCTGCTGCAGCGCCTGCCGAAGCTGCTCGCGCCGACCGCACCACCCGCGCGCGATCCGGACCTGTTGCGCGCCGACCTCGACGCCGTCGACCGGGTCCTGGCTCGTTTTCCGCGCAATCCGGCCGCGCTGCAGCGCCGGGTGCAGTTGCTGCGGGCGATCGGCGAACGGACGGCGAGCGCCGCCGAAGTGGTGCGCGAACGAGAACGCGCCGAAGCCTTCGATGACGCCCTGCACTGGCTGCGCAAGGTGGAGGCGCTGGCCACGACGGCCCTGCACACGCCGGGCGGCCTGGCGGCGGTCACGGCCGTCGCACCGGGGGCGCAGCCGGGACCGCTGCAGCGCGACCCGATCGGATTCCTGCGGCGCCTGAGCGAGCAGACCGAGACGGTGCGTGGCGAACTGCAGGCGCGCGTCGCCGACATCACCGCCGCCGAGCAGGCGCTCGACCTGGAAACCGCCGAACTGCGCCTCGAAGCGCTGGCGGCCGACCTCGGCGGCACCTCGCCGACGGTCGCCGAGCGCCGCGACCTGCTGCACCGCCTGGAGTTCTACCTGGACCGCATCGCGCGCGCGCAGGCGAACGTCGAACGCGTCGCTCCGCTGTGGGATCCCGACGCGCTGCGGCCGTTGCAGGCGATCGTGGCGGCGGCCGACGCGGCCTTGCAGAACCGCCCGCGGCGCGACGGCGGCGGCAACGTCGGCCTGCGCAGCCTGCAACTGACCCTGCGCAACGTCGCCGAGGAGTTCCCCCACCTGCAACAGGTCGAGCCGGCACTATCGTCCCTGTCGCGGGTGCTCGAACACCTGACCGAACAGGCTTGGCAACAACTCTCCGACGCCGAACAGCGGCTGCGGCTGGTGCCCGTGCCGGTCCGCCCACTGCAGCTCGCGCTCGGCCGGCTCGACACGCTCCGCACGCTGGAGGCGTTCATCGACCGACCCGAACGAGCGCGCAGTGAGCTCCTGGACGGCATCGAGCGACTGCGCCTGGGACTCGAGCAGGCGCGTTCGGCCCGCGACCGACTGGCCGAGAACGCCGAACACGCGCTCGCCCGCGGCCACTGGACCACCGGCCTGTTCGAGATGGAACGAGCCGTCGCGCGCCTGAATCCCGCCGACGACGACGAGCAGGCCGAGGCGAAACGGCTGCGCGAACGGCTACAAGCGGCGCGCCGCACCAAACAGGAGATCGAGGCGGCGGTGCGGCGCAACAGCGAACTCGCCAGCGAGTACACCAAGCTCGAAGACGACCCCGCCAGCACCTTCGGCGCGCGGCTCCAGTTGCTGCAGGAACGCCGCGACTGCCTGATGTTCCTCGTCATGCACGTGCAAAGCGAACGGGCCGAGCTCTACTGCCGCGACCTGCGCTCGGTCGAAGCCGCGATCGCGGTCGAGCGGGCCGGCGATGCCGAGCGCCGCCTGGATGCCCTAGCCGAGCCGGGGCAACGATTGCGCCTGGCACGCGAAACGCTGGAGACGTTGGGAGCCGGCGGTTCGTCCGGCGGCACCGACGACGGGGAAGCACCGGGCCGCCTCGTGCGCCTGCGCGAACACTGGCGCACCGTGGCCGCTCAGTGCCAGCGCGCCATCGAGGCGCAGCATCGCGAACAGGACCGCCGCCGCCGCCAATCGCGGCGCATGCTCGCGTTGGCGCTGCTGGCGGTCGCCATCACCGGCACGGCGGTGGCTTTTGCGATCCAACCGCAGTGGCTCGGGTCCGTGCTGGGGCTCGCTCCGGTGATGGCCAAGGAGCGGTAGCCCGCGGCCTGCCGCCTCAGCCGCCGTACAGCGCGTGGTCGTCGCCGCGCACCGGCTGGACCGGCACCCGGCGCAGGTCGAAGTCGGCCAGCAGTTCGCGCGGCGTGCACGGAGCACGGCGCGCACGCAACCCGCTGAGGACCGCCAGGTAGCCGACCAGATCCGGCGCCGACACGCCCTGCCGCCGGAAGTGCGCAAGCGACGTGTCGCCGTGCCGCTTGGCGAGGCGCAGGCCGTCGACGCCGACCACCAACGGCACGTGCACGAACAATGGCTCCGGCAGGCCGAGCGCGCGATACAGCAGCAACTGCCGCGGCGTGCTCGGCAACAGATCGTCGGCGCGCACGACCTCGGTGACCGCCTGGGCGGCATCGTCGACGACGACCGCCAACTGGTACGCAGGATCACCGCCGCGCTTCTGCACCACGAAGTCGCCGCGAATGCGACCTTCCTGCGGCCCGCGGAAGCCGTCTTCGAACGGCACGCGGCCGACGTCGACGCGAAACCGCAGCGCCGCCTCGCGGCCGGTCTCGCGCCGCGCCTGGTCGAGGGACGCGAAGCGGCCGCGACAGGTGCCGGCGTAGACCGGGCCGTCCTCGGGCTCCGATTCGTGGGGTGCGGACGCGGCCTCATCGACTTCCTTGCGCGTGCACACACACGGATACGCGAGGCCCTGCTCCACCAGGCGCTGCGCTGCGGCGCGATAGAGCACGCGCCGTGAACTCTGCCGGAACACCTCGCCATCCCAATCGAGTCCGAGCCAACGCAGGTCTTCGATCGTCTGTTCCTGGGCGCCGGGTTTGATGCGCGGCCCGTCGATGTCCTCGATGCGCAGCAGTACACTTCCGCCGCGCGCGCGCGCCGACAGCCAGGCCAGCAGGAAGGTGCGCGCGTTGCCGAGGTGCAGGACCCCGGTCGGGCTCGGCGCCAACCTACCCACCACCGTTGCGCATGCAGACGTCATCAGAGACCGGCCTCGTTCTACGCATCGACGCGAAGGTGTGCCACGTCGAAGTCGACGGCAAGCGGCGCCAACTGCCACTCGCCGGCAAGCTGTTCGAGCAGAAGACCCACGAGAAACGGCCGCTGGCAGTCGGCGACCACGTCGTGCTCGATGCGACCGGCGCGGCCATCGAGGCCGTGCTGCCGCGCAGCTCGCAGTTGCACCGGCGCGCTGCGACCGAGGGGGAACAGCAGGCACAGGTGCTGGCCGCCAACATCACCCACGTAGTCGCCGTCGCCAGCGTCAAGTCGCCGCCGTTCCAACCCGAACTCGTCGACGGCGTGCTGGCGGCGGCGGCGCGCGAACGCATTCCGGCTACCCTGGTGCTGACCAAGATCGACCTCGATCCGGACGCCGCGCAAGATTGGGCCGAAACCTACGCGCACGCCAACGTGCGCGTGCTGGCGACCTGCACGGTCGAGGGCCGGCGCACCGACGGCACCCTGACCGAGATCGCCCAACTGCTGCACCAGAACCGGTCGGTCGTGGTCGGGCTGTCCGGAGCGGGCAAGTCGTCGCTGCTCAACGCCGTCGTTCCCGGGGTGCAGTTGCGCACCGGCCACCTGAACCACATCCGCCAGGGGCGGCACACCACCACGCACACCGAACTGCTGCCGCTCCCCGGCGGCGGCCACGTGCTCGACA
>DRKG01000178.1 GCA_011051855.1 bacterium
CCTCGGCATTGAACCATTCGAGCGGATCATCGTAGCCCGCGGCCTGGGCCGTGCGACCGGCGTCCTCGGCCCGGCCCAAAGCCTGGGTCAATTCGTCGATGGCGATGAAATCGGGGTCATCCCCCGCCGGCAAGTCGGCGCGATTCAAGACCCCGGCTTGCCAGTAATCGACGGAACGGTTCCAGCGCGCCTGCAAGGCATCCAGCATGACCCGATCCGCCGTCGCGGGCAGAACAGGCAGCAACAGCCGTTCCACCTCGCCTGCCGAGATATGCTGGCCATCCTCGCCATCGGCGTTCACCGCCTGGGTGAACGCATCCAGAAACCCGCCCATGTCGGCGAGCGTCTGATCGGCGAGCCAGCGCTCGTCACCAAGGATGGCGCCGAGCCAGACAAACGAATCGCGGGCCGTGTTCGCGCTTTGATAGAGACCACGGGCGACACGAGGAATGCTTACCGATCTCTCCAGGGCGAGCAGACCCCGCTTCGGACGGGCCAAGCCACCACCAGCACCACCACCGGCACCACCACCGGCACCACCACCGGCACCACCGGCACCACCACCGGCGAAGCAATTCTGGCCAGCTGAAGCGATCCCCCCGAAGCAGAGTGCAGTGCCCAAACCGGGGATTTTCTTGCCCACGCAACCGGCGCCCGTGGATATACAGCCGCCGATCGTCAGCACATCAGGCCCATTTTCCCAGGTAGCCTTGATGCAATCGTGCGTTCCCCACGCGCAGTCCAGAGCTTCCGGCAAGCGGAGTGGTATACAATCGAAAACCGCGCCGATAAAGTCGGAGATGCAGCCACAAGAGAGCTGGCGGACCCGACCACCGACGTGGCGGCCCGCTGGGCAACAACCGCCACCGCCACCGTCACCGCCGCCGTCACTTACCACGCTGGTGCTGTCACTACCACCACCGCAGTTCAGCGGCGGGGCCGGCGAGCTGTAGTCTCCAACTTCGAGGCGATGCGTCTTGGTTACCAGGTCCGGGCCGCAGATGTAGTCGTACGCCGCCAGGATGCCGTAGACGACGCACGACAGCAGATCCCCGCCGACGCGCGCGCCACCCGCCTTGGCGCCGATCAGCGGCGCGCGCCGGGGCGCGAACAGCGGCGATTCGTCGCCGGCCGGGGCCAGGCGCTCGATCAACAACGGGATCGTCATCGTGCTCTGTGGCGGCAATGCCGCCACCTGGTCGACCAGCGGGGTGATGCGGTAGCCGGGCACGTCTTCCAGTTGCAGGCGGAAGTGCTGGGCCTCGATCAGGCCGTGGTTGGTCACCTTCAGGTCGAGCTGCATGCTCTGGCCGGCCTCGCGCAGCGGACCGACATCGATGCGCGGCGGGTCGTAGGTCACCACGGGCATCGGCACGCGGGTCTCGAACTGGGTGTCGACGGTGATCTCGTAGCGATCGACGATGCCGGTCTCGCGCACCTTCCATTCGTATTTCACCGCCTGGCGGCTGATGAACACCCGCCGTTCGGTGACCTGCCCCGGCTCGACGAACAAGTTTTCCTCGCGGCGGGTGTGGTCCACCGCTTCGACGGCGATCCGATAGTAGTCGCTGGCCAGATCCGGGAACAGCGCGATGCCCTGGGCGTCGGTGGTCTTCTCGTCCAGCAACTCGCCGGTGAACTGGTCGTACAGGCGCACCCTGGCGCCGGCCAGGCGGGGTTGCGCCGGATCGAAGAAAAAGTACTCGTCGACCACCTCGACACGCAGGTCGCCACGCCCGCCGGAGACCGCGCGGAACGTGAACGGCAGGGTCAGCGTGGCCGCGTCGCCGGCGAGTTGCAGGCCGCCGGTGTACTGGCCGAGCGGCAGGTCGGCCGGCGGCGACAGCAGCAGGCTCACCTCGGTCGATTCGCCCGGCGCCAGCGACGCCAGCGGGTTGGGCGTGACCAGACTCAGCCACGGGTAGTCGGTGAACCGGACGCGCAGCTCGCCGCTCGCCTGGTTGCCCCGGTTCTCGACGCGGAAGCTCAGCGCGCGGGCGCCGCCGAGCGGCATGCCGGCCTGAAGCGTGGCAACCTCCGCGACCAGATCGGCGCGCAAGGCGATGACATCGACCGGCAGGGTCAGCGTGACCTCGGCGCCCTGGTCGCCGCGCACGCGGACCACCAGGTCGCCGTCACGCGCGCCGGCGGCGGCCGCCAGCGACAAGCTCAGGGTGTCGCGCCCCAGGCCGTCGAGACGGCCGTTGGCGAGTCCGGTGACCACGTCGACGCCCGCCGGCGCGGACAGCAGATCCACCGTCAAGCCGCTCAGCGGCAATTCGCCGAGGTTCTCCAACGGGATGCGCACCTCGAGGCTGTCCTGTTCGGTGACGCGCAGCGTGGTGGCAGGATCGAGGATCGCGCGGAAACCCAGCAGCGAGAAGCGATCCTGCACCGGCGGGTTCTCGTCGCCCGGGTGAAAGGCGCCGATGCGGTATTCCCCGGCCTCGCCCGGCAGCGGCGTGAATACCGCCTCGAAGCGACCGGCGGCATCGGTGATCGCCGAGATCACGCGCCGCGTGTCGCGCAACAGGATCTGGATGTTCACCAGCCTGCCGACCGCCGGCCGGCCGTCGAGCCGGGTCGCGGTACCGCTCAGGGTGACCGGCGTGCCCGCCGTGGCGGTCTCGATATCGGCATGCACCTCGGCGGCATACGCCAGACTCACCTCGACCGGATCGACGGAGATCGCCACATTGTTGGTCTCGTCGCTCTCCGGCAGCGTACCGCCGGCATCGCCGCGCACCACGATCCAGTAACGACCGGCCTGCTCCGGCAGGCGCACCGGCAGGCTCAGCCGGCTGCTCGCGCCGGGCTGCATCACGCCACTGAAGTCATGGCTGGCGAGCAGCTCGTCGTTGCCGATCTGGTCGTCCTCCGACAGATAGAAGCGTTGCGTCCACGAGCCGGGATCGCCATTGTCCGGGTCGGCGTTGGCGCCGACCGCCGCCGCGTCGCCCTGGTTGCTCATGCGGAAACCGACCTGGATCAGCTCGCCGCTGGCGGACCGGGCCGGCGCCTCGACCTGGTCGATCACCAGATCCGGCAGATTGCCGGACAGTCCGCCGCTGTCGCGCAGCGTGAAGTCCACGCCGTCCCCGGCATAGCCCGCCGCGGAGGCGCTCAGGCGCACCACGCGGTCACCGTCCGGCCGACCGTCGTCTAGCGCGCTCAGGGTGAAATCCACATGGTCCGCGCCGGCCGCCATCCCGACCTCGGACGGCACATCGAGCGCGCCCGCCTCGGAGACCGCCAGCGTCACCGTCAGCGGCGCGTCCAGCGGCCCGCTGCGACTCAGCGTCGCGCTCACCGGATCGCCGCCCTCCAGCGCCGAATCCGCGGCGAGCACCAGGCGCAACGCCCGAGCGACCTCGGTCGGCGACGCGGCCAATGCGCTGTCATTGTCGCGGTCGCTGTCGTTCAGCGTCCGGTCGGGGTCGAGCGACACGCCAAGACGCAACGCGCCGGAAGCCGCCAGATCGAACGGCAGGGTCAGCTCGATGTCGCGCTCCACGCGCTCGCCCGGCGCCAGATCCTGCTCCGACAGGTATTCACCGACGACGATGCCGCCGTCCGGCAGGCCGTCGCCGGACAGCACCAACAGCTCGCGCCACGGCGCCGGCGCGACACCGGGACCAGCGTTGCCCACCGTCCAGCGCAACCGCAGCGGGGTACCCGGGGTCGCCGAGGCGGGCGCCTCGACCGCCTCGACCGTCAGGTCGACCGCCGACCGCGCGATGATCCGCAGCGGCAGCGCGAGCTGGTTGTTGCCCTCGTCGGACTCCGCCTGTGCGTCCTCGGCATCGACACGGATGCGCAACTGGTAATCGCCGGCCGGAAGATCCTCCGGCAACGCCAGCATCAGGGCGCGCTGAACCGACACGCCCGGTCCCGGCGCGGCATCGGCTGGAACAGCGTCCTCGCCGAGCA
The DNA here is from genome assembly GCA_011051855.1 of bacterium. Taxonomy (GTDB): domain Bacteria; phylum Planctomycetota; class UBA1135; order UBA1135; family UBA2386. The sequence goes on from DRKG01000178.1 coordinate 3,931, forward strand.
CGATCTCGTCCTCCGGGCGGGCCTCGGCCACCAGCGTGACGCGCTGGACGAAATCGCCGACAACGCCGC
>DRKG01000179.1 GCA_011051855.1 bacterium
CGCTTCATGCATAGATCGGGCTCGGAGGGCGAGCCCCGAAGCGGATGCCACGCGGCTTTTCCTCGGCAAGTTGGCTTGGACTCGGGTGTTGCGCCGTTCCCGGCCTGCTGCGGATTCGCGCTCCATACCGACCGAGAACGGGCGCCGGCGCGGACCTGGGACCAGCAGCCAGTGCCGCTAGACCGCTTCATGCATAGATCGGGCTAACCCCGTGTTCAGGGAACCGGGGGAAGGTCACACAAACGGGCCCCGCCCTCCGGTCTCTCACCGGCCCGCGGCCGCGAACGCCGTAGCCGCGCGCGCGATCGAAGCGCGGATGGCGGGCACCTCGCCGCCTTGCCGCAGCCAGCGCAGCAGCAGCAGGTGGCGGTGCGCCATGGTTTCGCGATGTGCGATGGTCGGTAGACCCTGATCCGGGCGCGGCAGATCGAGCACTTCGCGCATCGCTTCGGCGAGGCGTGCCGCGTAGTCGTCGTGGTCGCCGGCGAGCAGCGCCGGCAGGTTGTCCGCGTCGAGTGCGAACATGCTCGGGAACGGCGGTGCCACCAGGCGGCCGCGGCCGTGGTGCAGTTGTTCGCGGGCGGCGCCGACGTCGGCCAGCGCCAGCGGCAGGCGGTGGCGGATCGCCTCCCACACCGCGAGGCTGCAGCCTTCCCAGAACGACGGCAGGAAGAACGCGTCGGCCAGCGCGTAGCAGTCGGCGATGTCGGCGCGGTGGCCGGCGAGCACGACGGCGTCGTCGAGACCCAGGCGGGAGATCTCGCTGCGCACCTTGGCCGCGTGCAGCGGATGCATGCGGTCGTCACCGAGGCACAGGAGCTTTGCGCGGGGCTGCTCCTGCCGCAAACGCGCCAGCGCGTGCAAACCGCACAGGTGGGCCTTCGCCGGTTGCAGCGATGCGACGTGCAAGAAGACGAAATCGTCCGGGACGAAGCCGAACTCGTCGCGGGTCGTCGCCGAACTGGCCGGATCGGCAGCGGCGGCCACGCCGTTCTCGATCACCAGCATCTTCTGCACGTCCAGTTGCAGGCGCAGGTCGGCGTAGCCGAGCGCTTGCGCCGACACGCACACGTAGGCGTGGGTGTGTTCGTCGGCGCGGCGGTAGCGCTCGATGTCGACGCGGTCGAGCCACACGTAGCTGTTGTGCACGACCTGCACGAACGGTACGCCGCGGGCATTGGCGACGTCGGCGCCGAAGGTGCTGGCGTGGGCGCTGATTGCGTGCCAGCGACCTTGTGCGAGCATCGCCGCGTAGCTCGCATCGTCGCGCCGGGCCAGATGCACGCTCTGCACGCCCGGCGGCAGCGACGCCGGCACACCATGCAACGCGAGCACCCCGACTTCACAGCCGGCTCGTTGCCAGCATTCGGCGAGGTCGAGCGCAACCCGCTCGAGGCCGCCGTTGCCGAACGTCTCGACCTGCAGCAGCACGCGCAGCGGCTGTTGGTCGGGCTGCGCGAGCGGCATCGGCACTGCCCGCTGCAGGCGCGCGCTATCGCGGGTGGCGTGGAAGAACGAGTGGTTTGCCGCGAACCTCTTGGCCAGTTCGACTGTGGCCTCGTCGCGCACCCCGCGGAACGTGAGCCGCGTATGGACGGCGAGCCGCGCCGCCACATCGTCATCGCGGGCAAACGCGATCACCGGCAGGTGCCGCAGTTGGGCGTGGGCGCGGTGCACCTGTTCACAGTCGTCGAACCAACAGGCGAGCGGCTCGCGGTTCGCGGTCGGCAGATCCGCCAGTTGCTCCGGTGCGACCTCGTACGCTTGCTCGGCCAGGGTTCGGGCGAACCACGCGGCGCGGTCGCGTTCGTATTGCATCAACACCTTCGCGCGCTCGGCGATGCGCAACTGGCGCGCTCGCGCGCTCAGCGTGTTGTCGTGCACGCGGTATTGGTAGAGCACGTCGTCGCTGCCGAGGTGTTCGATGCGGAACAGGCGATTGATCCGCATCCAGTAGTCGTAGTCCTCGAGGCCGAGTTCGGGGTTGTAGTCGCCGAGCAGGCGGCCGACGCCGGCGCGATACAGAAAGCACGCGCCGATGAAGTTGTCTTCGTAGCGGTTGAGATCGTGGGTGCTGCGGTTGATGCGCACGACCGACAGATTGCGCTTGTCGGTGCGGTCCATGACGCGGAACTCGCCGCCCTGCAGCAGTTCACCACGTTCGTCGATCAGTTCGTAGTCGGCGTAGACCATGGCGACATCGGGCCGTTCGCGCAGGAACGCGACCAGCCTGGTGAGCTGGTCCGGGTGCATGCGGTTGTCGGCCGAGGTCCAGGTGAAGAACTCGCCGCGCGCGTGCTCGAAGCCGGTCGTCAGCGCTTTCGGCAACCCCTGGTTCGGCTGGGTCACGCAGTGCACGCGCGGATCGGCGAGGTAGCGCTGCAATACCGCGTGCAGGTCGTCGCGGCTGCCGTCGTCGACGACGATCAGTTCGAACGGGGCATACGTCTGCGCCAATACGCTGTCGATCGCCTGCGCGACCATGTCGGCCTGATCGAAGACCGGCAGGACGACGCTGACCAGGCCGGGGCGTTCGACACCGGCGGCGGCATCGGCGGGCCGCAACGCCGCGCGCCGACCGAGTTCGTCGCGGCCGGTCCAGCGCAAGATGCGCTGTTGCCACCTGGTCGGCAGCAATTGGTAGATGCCCTTGCGCACCGCGCGCAGCCATGGCCCGGGACCCTCGCGCAGCTTGCGGATCGTCACCAAGGTGATCCACAGAAACCGGTCGCGGCGGCTGCCGAACGGGACCAGGGTGCGGTAGATGCTCTTGGCCATGGGGGCGGACTAGCTCCGGTCGCGCCAGGCGGCGATCGCTTGTTGCAGTCGGTCGAAGGTGAGGAAGCCGCGCTTCTCGTAGTAGAGGCGGCCGCCGTGGGGGCGGTCGGCCACGCGTTCGAGGTGCAACCGTTGGAGCGTCTGGCGGCCGTCGAGCAGCAACCGGGCGGCGACGAACGGCAACAGGCCGAGCCAGGTCCTGCGTTGTGACGGGTAGCCGAGACACAGGCGCAGGTTGCGCAGGCGTTGGTGGAGCGAAAGGCGGCGGGCCTCCACGCTGCCGTTCTGCGGCAGTGGCGTCAGCACGCGGAACAGCGGACCGGGTCGGCGCCAGGCGTTGTAGAGCGAGAACTGGCGACCTTGCGCGAGCCTTCCCCGGCGGTGCAACAGGATCGTTGCGACGGCGTGCAGGCCGTCGTGGTCGTGGTGGCCGCCCTCCCACGCCGGCACGTAGACGAGCGCGTGGTCGCCGAGCTCGTCGAGCAGGGTGGTGATCGCTTCGGCGACCTGCGGCAGGGATCGGTAGAGGCTGCCATCGGCGATGCCGTGGCGTTCGCCGAGAAACTGCACCGCGCGTTCGTCGATCCCCAGTCGCGCCAGCGCGCGCAGCGATTCGCGGTTCCGGGGCTCGGCGGGGCCGGCGGCGGCGCCGTCGGTCAGGTAGGCGCAGGTCACGCGTCGACCCTCGGTGACGTTGCGGGCCAGTTCGTCGTAGACGCCGTATTCGTCGTCCTGGTGCGCGAACAGGAACAGCGCGTCAGTAGGCATCGAAGTCGGCGAACGTCAGGAACACCGAGCCCGGCTCGATGGCAGCGACGCGCCCGGACAGCGATCGGTAGATCAGGTTCAGCGGTGACGGGCGAAAACGTCGTGGAATGTCCAAGTAGCCGCGCAGGCCACCGCTGCCGTCGGGCAGCAAACCCAAGAACAGACGCAACGGCGACAGTGCGCGCGAGCCGGAGTCGACATCGAAACGACCGCCGACCTCGGTCCACGCAGCCGTGCCGGTGGCCCCCTTGGTGCGCAGCGTGGTACCGCCGCCCTTGCCGCGCGCGACGATCGGGTTGTGCGGGTTGCGGCATCGCCAGGCGAGCGACGCGTCGGTCCACGTGCGCCGCAACGTCGCTCGTTCGTGCACCTGCTCGAAGTCGACGCCGAGCCCGCCGCAGCCGACCTTGGCGAGCAGCGGCTCGATCAACTGGAACCCCAGTTTCTTCAGGAAGCCGGGCGTGCTGTTGGCGTTGGCGACTCCGTAGACGGCGTCGAACCCTTGCTCGGCCCCGGCCTGGTAGGTCGCGTCGGCGAGTTTGGTGAACAGGCCTTTGCCGCGGTGGTCGGGGTGGGTCGCGGTATTGAGCGACAGCAGCACGCGCACGTTCTCGCCGCCGACGTGCGCGGTCGCCGGAATGGTGACGTAGTGGCCGGCGAGCTGCTCGCCTGCCCAGGCGTCGTAGCCGACGACCTTGCCGTCGGGGTTCTGCGCATACTGCCAGTCGAGGTAGTCGCGGGTGAACTTGGCCGCGCCCGGAAAGCAGGTCTGCAGCAGGTCGGCGTAACTGGCCAGCGCCTCGGGCGTGGTCTCGACGGGGCGGAACTCCATTACTCGAATACCCAATACTTGCTCAACAGGAAGCCGTTGGCCGCGATCAGCGGAAGCGACAGCACCTTGCCGGGCAAGGCGCTCGCCAGCAATTCGTGCGACGCCGCGACGAAGCCGACGGTGATCGCCCAGTTGCCGAGCACGACCGCAGCGTAGCGCAGCGCGGCGGTCGGCGACCACGGGGCGCGAAACGTGACCTTCACGTGCAGCAGGAAGTTCAGCAAGAGGCCGGCGACGAAGCCGATGCTCGCCGCCGGCACCGGGGCCGAGCCGCCGGCGATCAGCAGTTGCATCAGGCCGATGTCGACCAGTGCGCAGAGCCCGCCGACGGCGACGAACACCAGGAATTGACGGCTGCGCAGCGACGACAGGCGGACCTTCATGCTTCGCGCGCCGAGACGAATCGGTCGTGGATCGCGTTCTTCGGCACGGTGGCGATGTCCTGTGCCAGGAACGCCAGCAGGAACTGCATGCCCATCAGCGAGGTCACCGCCGCCAGCACGACGGTGCCGGTCGGTGCCGCCTGGTC
>DRKG01000180.1 GCA_011051855.1 bacterium
AGCGGCTCGCGCGGCATCGTGCGGGCATGCGCATCCTGCTGGTCAGCCACGGCCTGCCCCCCGACAGCGTCGGCGGGGTCGAACAGCACACCAGCGGGCTGGCGGCGGCGCTGGCGGCGATGGGCCACGAGGTCGAGATCTACGCCCGCGCGAACCTGCCCGGCCGCGAGCAGGGCGCCTGCGAACCGGTCGCCGACGGCAACCCGCGGGTGTTCCGAGTCGCCTACCGCTGGGAGAACGTCGATTCGCTGGCGGCGATGTACACCTGCGCACCGATGGCGGAGGCGATGGCGAGGTTCCTCGCCGAGCGGCGTGCGGCCGGCATACGCTACGACGTCGCCCACGTGCACCACCTGACCGGGATGTCGGTCGATTCGCTGGCGGTGTTGCGCGACGCCCGCGTGCCGACGGTGATGACGCTGCACGACTACTGGCTGTTCTGCCCGCGCGGCCAGATGTTCCACCACGACGGCGAAGTCTGCGAGACCGCACCGGTCGAGCGGTGCGCGAACTGCCTGCAACAGACGTTCCCGTGGTGGCTGCGCGAGGCCCCGCGCGAGCAGGTCGAAGCGCTGCAGGAACGTGCCCGACAGACGCTCGCGGCCGCCGATCGGCTGGTGGTGCCGAGCGCGCGCGCCATCCCGCCGTTCGCCGCCCTCGGGGTGCCGGACGGCCGCATCGCCGTGGTCGAGAACGGCGTCGACACCGAGCGACTCGAGGCGCTGCCGCCGCCGGCGGCCGGGCCGGGGCCACTGCGGGTCGGCTACTTCGGCACGCTGATCCCGTCGAAGGGGCTCGACGTGTTGGTCGCGGCAACGCAGCAGTTGCCCCCGGACACGGTCGAACTGCACGTGCACGGCAACGCGGTCCCCTACCACGGCGACGAGGGCTTCCTGACGCGCTGCTTCCAGCAGCTCCAGCCGGGCCACGGCGTCACCTACCACGGTCCCTACTCGCTCGACGAGATGCCGGCACGGATCGCGACCATCGACGTGCTCGCGGCACCGGCCCGATGGCACGAGGCGTTCGGCCTGACCGTGCGCGAGGCGCTGGCGGCGGCGCGGCCGGTCCTGGTCAGCCGGGTCGGCGGGCTGCAGGACGCGGTCGAAGACGGGGTCGAGGGGCGGGTGCTGCGCATGGCGAAGGCCTGCCGCGGCCGGGCGCGCGGCTTCGCGGCGATGGCGCGGGACCTGGTCGCGGTCTACGAGGGGGCGCGGGCAGCGCGTTCTTGACCCGGTCGGGGGCAAGACACTAGCCTATGCGGCCTTTTCCCTGGCCCGACCCTTGCGTCCGGCCACCCCAGTTCGCGCCCACTCCGGCCGCGACGACCCCACAGCACACCAACGATGACGGAAACGGACCTGGTCCCGAACGAACCCACGCCTTCGCTCGACCCCGCGGCTCTGCTCGCCGGGGATCTGACCCCCGCGAAGCTCGAGTCCTTCCGCAAGGCCGTCTTCCAGTCGGTCGACTCCTTCCAGCAGTTGCGTGACTGGCTGCAGGATCCGCGCGCGACGGGTGCGGCCCGTGGCATCGCGATGTGGGCGCTCGGCCGCCACGAGGAAGCGGTGCCGCTGCTCGCCGCCGAGTCCGGCAACGAGGTCGCCGCGGCGTGCTTGGCCGACAGCTACGCCGCGCTCGGTCAGCTCGACGACGTCAAGGCGCAGTTGCCCAGGCGCGAGAGCGACCCGGCGCAGGCGCTGATCTGGCTGCGCGCGCTCGACAGCAACAACCAGAACGAGCTGTTGATCGACCAGGTCGGCAAGCTCGGCAAACTGCTGGCGCCGATCGACCAGACCTACTTCAAGGGCCGCGTGCTCGAAGCCGAACGCGACGTCGAAGGCGCGATCGCCTGCTACGACGAAGTGCTCAAGCAGGACGAGAACCACAAGCAGGCGCTGTTCCGGCTGGCGTTGAACGTCGACCTGCGCGGCGAGGACGAGGAGGCGCGCGAACTCTACGAACGTTCGCTGCTGTCGCCGCCGGTCAACATCGCCTGCGTGGTCAACCTCGGCATCCTCTACGAGGACATGGGCAACTACCGCCGCGCGATGCAGTGCTTCGACCTGGCGTTGTCCGCCCACCCGGACAACGCCCGCGCGCGCCTGTTCCGCCGCGACGCCGCCGCCGCGCTGAACATGTATTACGACGAGGACCAGGAGCGCCGCGACGACAAGCGCAACAAGCTCCTGCGCACGCCGATCAACGACTTCGAGCTGTCGGTGCGGTCGCGCAACTGCCTCGCGAAGATGAACATCCGCACGCTCGGCGACCTGGTCAAGAAGACCGAGGCCGAACTGCTGAGCTACAAGAACTTCGGCGAAACGTCGCTGACCGAGATCAAGGAGATCCTGAAGAACAAGGGGCTGCGCCTCGGCATGACCAACGACGAGCTGATGCACCGCGACCTCGGCGAGCCCGAGGCGGCGCCGGCAGCGCCCGAGGAAGTCGCCGACCCGAACAGCCCGGACCCGGCGCGGCGCCCGATCAGCGAACTCGACCTGTCGGTGCGATCGCGCCGTATCGTCGACCTGCTGAAGATCCGCACCATCGGCGACCTCGCCGGCAAGACCGAGGCGGAGCTGCTCGCCTGCCCGAACTTCGGCCAGACCTCGCTCAACGAGATCAAGACGAAGCTCGACGAGTTCGGCCTGTCGCTGCGCGGTTGAGGCGCGCGCGGCGACGGTGTACGACCACCTGCTCGGAGAGATCGTCGAGAAGCACGCCTCGCGCTGTGTCGTGCGTTGCGCCGGTGTCGGCTACGACGTGCGCGTCAGTCTCAACTCGGCGCGCGACCTGGTCGTCGGCCAGACGCAGCGGCTGTTCACGATCCTCAACGTCGTCGACGGCACGCCGTCCCTGCTCGGCTTCTCGACGGCGCCCGAACGCGAGCTCGCCCGACGGCTGTTGGCGGTGACCAACGTCGGTCCGGCGATCGCGCTGGCGCTGCTCAGCGTCTACACGCCGCACGACCTCGCCGCGCGCATCGCCGCCGACGACGCTTCCGCCCTGAAGGCGGTCAAGGGCGTCGGCCAGAAGACCGCCGAACGCATCTGTCTCGAACTGCGCGAGGTGGTGCGCAAGCTCGACCTCGGCGGCCCCACCGACGCCGCCCGGACACCGCCGGCCGGCGCCGGATCCGGCGCGGACGACGACGCCATCGCGGCCTTGGTCACGCTCGGCTTCAAGGAGAACGACGCCCGCGGCAAGGTCGACAAGGCGCGGCGCCGGCACGGGGCCGACGCCGACACCGAAGCGATCGTCAAGGCCGTGCTGCAGATGTAGCGATGTAGCCCGGCGCGCCCGTTCAGCGGCTCAGCAACACCAACAGCAGTTGCACGTCCGCCTGCCGCACGCCGGCGATCCTGGACGCTTCCCCGAGGGTCAGCGGCCGGCGCTCGACGAGGCGGGCGCGCGCTTCGGCACTGAGGCCGGGCACCTGCTCGTAGTCGAAGGTCGCGGGAATGCGTCGCGATTCGAGCCGCTTGAGGCGGTCGACCTCCATCGCCTGGCGCTTGATGTAGCCGTCGTACTTGACCTCGGCTTCGACCTCCGACAGTTCGGCCGGACTCAGCGCCAGCGCGGCGAATCCCTCGTCCCACGCGAGGATCTGCTCGACGTGCACCTCGGGGCGGCGCAGCCACTCGGCCAGGGTCTTCTGCCCGCGGCGGTGCAGGCCGAGCCAGCGCACGGCCGCGCGGATGCGGGCCTCCTTCTGCCGCGCGGCGTCGGCCTGGGCGCGGTCGACGAGCCCCCAGCGTTCACCGAGCGGCGTCAGCCGGCGGTCGGCGTTGTCGCTGCGCAGCAGCAGGCGGAACTCGGCGCGGCTGGTGAACATGCGGTACGGTTCGCGCGGGTTCACTCGGCACAAGTCGTCGACCATCACGCCGAGGTAGGCGGTGGCGCGGTCGATCACCACCGGATCCTCGCCGCGGGCGAATCGCGCGGCGTTGAGGCCGGCGACCAGGCCCTGGCCGGCGGCCTCCTCGTAGCCGCTGGTGCCGTTGATCTGGCCGGCCGCGAACAGCCCGCGCAACGCAGCCACCTGCAGGTCGCCGCGCAGTTGCTCGGTCAGGATGTAGTCGTACTCGACCGCGTAGCCAGGGCGCAGCAGCTCGACCTGCTCGAGCCCGGGAATCGTGCGCAGGAACTCCATCTGCACGTTCGGCGGCAAGCTGGTGCTGATGCCGTTGGGGTAGATCTCGTCCGCGTCGCGGCCTTCGGGTTCGAGGAACACCGGATGCGATGGTTGGTCGTGGAAGCGCACGACCTTGTCCTCGACGCTCGGGCAGTAGCGCGGTGCCGCACCGGTGATGCGGCCGCGGAACATCGGCGACTGGTCGGCGTGCGCGCGGATGATCGCGTGCGTGCGTTCGGTCGTGCGCGTCAGCCAGCAACTGAGCTGCGCGACCTCGAGTCGTTCCGTGCGGAACGAGAACGGCTGCGGCACGGCGTCGCCGGGCTGCACTTCGAGCCCGTCGAAGTCGATCGTCGACCGCCGCAGCCGTGGCGGGGTGCCGGTCTTGTGGCGGCCGAGCCGGATGCCGTGGGCCCGCAACGAGTCGCTGATGCGTTGCGCCGCGCGCTCGCCGTGGCGGCCGCCCGGGCGTTCGTCGCCGCCGGCGAACAGCTTGCCACCGAGAAACGTGCCGGTGGTCAGCACCACCGCCGGCGCGTGCAGCACGCTGCCGTCCTGCAGCTCGATCCCGCGCACTTCGGCGCCGGCGGCATCGGCCACCACCGCCACGGCTTCGCCGGCCAGCACGGTGACGTTGCGGTAGCCGAGCACGCGCTGCGCCATCACCCGGTTGTAGGCCTCCCGGTCGCACTGCGCGCGCGGCGAGCGCACCGCCGGCCCCTTGCTGGTGTTGAGCATGCGGAACTGGATGCCGGTGAGGTCGGTGACCACCCCCATCTCGCCGCCGAGCGCGTCGACCTCGCGCACCAACTGCCCCTTCGCCAAGCCACCGATCGCCGGATTGCACGACATGCGCCCGATCGCCTGCGGGTCGAGCACGACCATGGCGACCGCAGCACCGGTGCGGGCTGCCGCCGTCGCCGCCTCGACGCCGGCATGGCCGCCGCCGACCACCAGCACGTCGAAGTCACGGGTCACACCGCCAGTGCATACCCGTTCCGAACGGCAGAGCCAGCCCCGGATCTACGCCGCTTCGATCGCTTCCGAACGGCTGTAGATGGCCCGCAGCAGAATCCGGTGGCGCAACACGTAGGTCCACATGACCGGTCCTATCGGCCGGGCCCCGACGACGCTGGAGGCGACGGCGGACGCCTGACGCCGCATGGGCGCGGATAGCGCGCGCCGGGGGTGCGGGTTCGTGCATGGATCGGGTTGCCCGGTCCATGCACGAAGCGGTGCTCCCGGTGCGCGAAATCCGCGTCCAGGCAAGGAAGGCGACTGCAGATGCGCAGGCGGGGCTCTTGCCCCGCCGAGCACTCTGCCAAGGAGTTCGCGGAGCGAACGGACGCCGACGGCGGACGCCTGACGCCGCATGGGCGCGGATAGCGCGTGCCGGGGGTGCGGGTTCGTGCATGGATCGGGTTAGACTCCCGCGCGTGCGTGCGCTCTCGTCGATTCCCGTTCCCGTCACCGCCGTCTTGCTGTCCTGTGCCGTCGGCGCGCAGGTGTCCCTGCGGGATCTGCCCGAGATCGCCCGCCAGCGCGCGGAACGCCTGCGGCCCCGGCAGATCGCGGCGCTCGAACCGTATTGGCAAGACCTGGTGCTCGACTACCGCGAGAACCAGCAGTATCTCGACGGCAAGCTCGCCGAGATCGCCGCACTCGGCGACAGCGTGGTGCCGCTGCTGCTGGAGAAGATGGCGCCGGCACAGGGCGGTTCGTCGGCGCGCAACCTGGCGGCCAACAGCCGCCGGGTGCTGCAGCGCCTGGACCCGGGCTCGTTCGTCGACGCCCTGGCCGAGATGGCGCGCGGCAAGAACAAGGTCGCCAGGAGCGAGGCGATCGTGCTGCTCGGCTACGCGAACGTGCCGCAGGCAGCGCGCGTGTTGGCGAGCCTGCTCGACCGGCTCGACGGCGACGACCTGCGCCAGGCGGTGCGCTCCCTGCGGCGGCTGCGCCACCCGATCGCGGCGAGCAAGGCGGTCGCGCTGCTCGGCGCCGGCAACCGGCGACTGCGCGAGGAAGTGCTCGGCTACCTGACGGATGCGCACGCGACGCAGGTCGTCGACACGGTCGTGCAGGCGCTCTCCGCCGAAACCGACGACCGGCTGCTGAGCAGCTACATCGAATACTTCCGGGCCGCCGCCGAGGGCCATGCCGGCGCCACCGAAGCGCTACTGCCCCTGCTGACGGGCGACCGACTCGACTGGCGCGACCGGCTCGCGCTGCTGGAAGCCCTCGCCACCGTCGCACCGAAGGGCCACCAGGCGACGATCCGCGCGATGGCCGAGCAGATCGACGGCAACGGGACCAGCCCGCTGGCGGTGCAGGCGGCGGTCACGATGCGCGCACTCGGCGACAAACAAGGCGTGACCCGCCTGAAGCACACGCTCGACACCAAGCTCCGCCGCCGCAAGCGGGAGGCCGGCCTCTACGAGGTCCGGGCCAGCCTGATGTTCGCGATCGGCGACTTCGCCGAGGCGGCCGACGACTACGAGAAGACCATCGAATACGCCGACGGGGCGGCGATGGCCCGCCGCGCCTACGAAGGCCTGCTGCAGTGCGATGCCCGGCGGCGCAAGATCCAGAACATGGTCAAGCACATGAAGGCCTCGGGCATGACTCGGAGCGACTTCGACCGGCTCGCCGCGCGCGACGAGCCGTTCCGCACCGCGATGGCCCACGACCGTGTGCAGGCGTTCCTGAAGCAACTGGCGAAGGCGCGCTGACGGCCCCGATGGTCCCGATGGCCCCGCGGTCAGCTGGTGCGGACAGCTTGACCGGGGGTGGCCCGGGCGCCACTATGTTCGCCCTGATTTGCCGGCCGGATGCCGGTGAGCCCGCCTTCTTGCCCGCACGAACCACCATGGAAGTCCAGGTAGCCGAGACCGGCCCCTGCAGCCGCTCCCTGCAGATCACGATCCCGCCCGAACAGGTCACCGAGCACCTCGACCAGATGTACGAAGCGGCCTCGCAGCAGGTGCAGGTCAAGGGCTTTCGCCCCGGCAAGGTGCCGCGCAAGATGATCGAGAAGCTGCACGGCCCGGCGATCCTGCACGAAGCCAAGGAGCAGTTGCTCAACCGCTACTTCCAGGAAGCCTGCCAGAGCAGGGAGATCCAGCCGATCGGGCGCATCAAGATCGACGACTTCGAGCAGCTCGAGGTCAAGACGGGCGAAGGTTTCGCGTTCACCGCGCAGGTCGACGTCAAGCCGCAGTTCGAACTGCCCGAGGCCAAGGGGCTCGAAATCCCGGCCTACGAAGCCGAGGCCAACGACGAGGACATCGACAACGCCCTCAAGGAGATCGCCTTCCAAAAGCGCAAGCTGCAGCAGGTCGACGAGCCGATCGAGGACGGCGACTTCGTCAAGTGCGACTACACGTTCGTCGACGCGGACGGCAACGACGTGCACGAACGCAGCGGCACGCAGCTCAACACCCGCATTCCGATCAACGGCGTCGACCAGGATGCCTACGCCGAAGCG
>DRKG01000181.1 GCA_011051855.1 bacterium
AGTCGTGCAGCTCGACCAGCAGGCGGGCGCGACCGTGCTGCTCGATCCACTCGTCCACCGCGGGTACGAAGTGCTCGTAGTCGGCGGCGTGCAGCCGATCGGAGAGTCGGAGGTGCAGATACCGCTGCTGCGGTCCCGGGGTGAGGTCGATGGACATGGTGGAATCCTGAATGCCTGAGTACTTGGTGCCCGGAGGGGCGTGGGCGGGTGGCCGCTCGCCACCGATTGTAGCTTGCGGCTCTTCTGCCCGATTGCCAAGCTCACGACATGACCGAATACCGGGCCCCGCGCGGCACGACCCTGACCTGTGCCAACTGGCAGATCGAAGCCGCCTACCGCATGGTCCAGAACAACCTCGACCCCGAGGTTGCCGAGGACCCGCAGAACCTGATCGTCTACGGCGGCCTCGGCAAGGCGGCGCGCAATCCGGAAGCGTTGCAGAAGATCCTCCAGACGCTGCGGCGGCTGCGGCCGGACGAGACCATGCTGGTGCAGTCGGGCAAGTGCGTCGGCGTCTTTCGCACGCACACCGACGCGCCGCGGGTGTTGCTCGCCAACAGCAACCTGGTCGGCGACTGGGCGAACTGGGACGAGTTCCGTCGGCTCGACAAGCTCGGGCTGATCATGTACGGCCAGATGACCGCCGGCTCGTGGATCTACATCGGCAGCCAGGGCATCGTGCAGGGCACCTACGAGACGTTCGTGGCGGCCGCCCGACGGCACTACGACAGCGACCTGAAGGGCCGTCTCGTGGTCACCGCCGGTCTCGGCGGCATGGGCGGTGCGCAGCCGCTGGCGATCACGATGGCGGGCGGGGTGTGTCTCGCCGCCGACGTCGAAGGATGGCGCATCGACAAGCGGCTGGCGACGAAGTACCTCGACGAACGCATCGACGACCCGAAGGCGGCGTTGGCGGCGGCGCAGGCCAGGGCCGCGGCGGGACAACCGTGGTCGATCGGCGTCTGCTGCAACGCGACCGAACTGTTGGCGGCGATCCGCGACGCCGGCGTCGTGCCCGACATGCTCACCGACCAGACGTCGGCCCACGACATGCTCGTCGGCTACGTGCCCGACGGCATGACCGTCGAGCAGGCCGCGCACCTGCGCGAAAGCGATCCGAAGAAGTATCTCGAAGAATCGGGCCGCACCGTCGCCAAGCACGTGTCGTTGCTGCTCGAACTGCAGGAGAAGGGGGCGATCACCTTCGACTACGGCAACAACATCCGCACCGAAGCGCGCGACCACGGCGTCGCCGAGGCGTTCCGCATTCCCGGCTTCATCCCGGAATACATCCGCCCGCTGTTCTGCCACGGCCGCGGCCCGTTCCGCTGGGTGGCGCTGAGCGGCGACCCGAAGGACATCCAGCGCACCGACGAGCTCGCGCTCGAAATGTTCGCCGACAATCCGTCGCTGTGCACTTGGATCGAGAAGGCGCAACGGCAGATCGCCTGGCAGGGGCTGCCGGCGCGCATTCTGTGGCTCGGCTACGGCGAACGCGCACGCTTTGGGCTCGCGGTCAACGAGTTGGTTCACAAGGGCGAGATATCGGCGCCGATCGTGTTCGGCCGCGACCACCTCGATTGCGGCTCGGTGGCGTCGCCCTATCGCGAGACCGAGGCGATGAAGGACGGCAGCGACATGATCGCCGACTGGCCGTTGCTCAACGCGATGTTGAACGTCGCCGCCGGGGCGAGTTGGGTGTCGATCCATCACGGCGGCGGAGTCGGCATGGGCAAGTCGATCCACGCCGGCCAGGTGACGGTGGCGGACGGCACCGCCGAGGCGGCCGCGCGCATCGGGCGCGTGTTCACCTGTGATCCGGGCATCGGCATCGCCCGCCACGCCGACGCCGGTTACGAGTCGGCGCAGCAGTTTGCGGCGGCGAACGGCGTGGATCTCGGTGGGGGTTCCGAGATCCGTGGTGACGTGCTTTGATACTCTCACCTGCCTCTTGGATCGGCAGCGCACTCGTGCCGGCTGTCGTATTCCAGTAGTCCCTTCCTCCATCAACGAACGAGTAGAGAAGCAATGCTGAAGTATTCCCCCCGCGCCGCGTGCGTCGCGGCGCTCCTGGCCAGTTCTGCGTTTGCCCAGGTGCAGTTCCTGCCGATCGGCAACCAGATCATGGACGGCTCCCAGAACATGGTGACCGTCAACCTCGGCTTCAACTTTACGATGCCTGGCGGCAACGTCGTCACCGCAGTCGATGTCGACGAGCACGGTCGCGTCGTCGAAGTCGGCACCGATCCATCCGACAGCTCGGAGACGACCGCCGAGATGGTTGGCAACCCGACCGGCTCGATCAACGTCCTGTGGGACTACAACGGCTACAGCGCCGCCAACAACGCCGGCGTCTACTTCGACACCGACAACGCGACGGTCGCGACCATCACGTGGGTCAACGTCGTATTCATCGGCGCGCCGTGCACCTACCAGTTGCAGCTCTACGCCAGTGGCAACATCGCCATGGTCTACGACAGCAACTGCCCGCCGGATGACGGCATCATTGGCGTCTGCCCCGGTAACGGCGCGACCCTGCCCGCGCCATCGAATCTGGACGACGCCATCAACGTCGCGCCGATCGTTACTTCCGACCCGACCGTCTTCGAAGACTTCGGGTTCACCGCCGGTATTGATGCGTTCGACATTCCCTCGAGTGGGCTCCTGTTCGTGCCGACCGGTGCTGGTGGGGCTGCAGGCTGGACCGTGGTCGGCAACGCCGGTGTCACTGATCCGCTGTTGCCGTTCGCGACCAACGAGAACTACGGCGGCGGTTGCTTCAACAAGGTGTCGTTCACCTACGTGCCGAACCCCGCAGGTGGTTACGACGTGACCGCGGGGCCGAGCCAGTTCGATCCGAACCTCGGTGTTTCCGCTGGCGCCACGGCCGATGACACGATCACCGCGATCGGCCTCGATCTCGGCTTCCAGATGCAGTTCCCGGATGGCTCGCTGCACCAGTTCGTCGACATCGACCCCAATGGCCGCATCCTGCCGACGGGTGTTGGGGCCGGCGACTTCTCGCCGAGCCTGGCCGACCTGCACGGTGACGGCTACCCGATGATCTGCCCGCTGTGGTCGGACTGGAACGTCACTGAGTCGACCAGCGACGATATCTACTTCAACACGAATCCGGGTGTTTCGGCGACGTTCACC
>DRKG01000182.1 GCA_011051855.1 bacterium
GCCAGCAGCGATCGCATCGCCAGCAGCGCTTCGACGACGTGCGCCGGCACCGGCCGCTCGCACAAGTGCGACTGCAGGCACTCGAGCAACACTCCCGAGCCACGATCGCCGTCGCCCCACTCGGCCGCGCGCACGGTGCGCTCGCGGAGCCGTCGCAAGCCGCGCACGGCGAAGTCCCACGCCTCGTCGACGCACCCCTCGGCAAAGCTCAACTGCGCCAGGTGCGAGAAGAAGTCGGGGTGGCCGTCGACCGACAGCCCCTTCTCCCACAGACCGCGCGCCGCCTCCGGCTCGCCGCGGCGCGCCTTCAGGATGCCGAGGTTCTCGAGGCCGCGCGACGGCGGCGGGTCGAGGTGGGTGGCGTGTTCGAGCCAGGCGAACGCACGCTCTTCGTCCCCCATCTCCGACAACTGTTCGGCGACCGCGACGCACGCCTCGCCGTCGAACGGCTGCGCCGAGTAGCAACGATCGAGGAAGCTGCGCACCGTCTCCCGATCGAGGCGCGCGCCGTGCAGCGCTATCGCGGTGGTCGCATTGGCGACGCGCAGCGCCAGGCCGAATGACGGATCGAGCACCAGCGCATCCGCGAACGGGCGGATCAACGCGGCGCGATCGTCCGGCACGTCGATCTCGAGGTCGCCGCTGAGCAGCATCGCGTTGTCGAGACCGCTGAGGAAATGGTGGAACGCGGCACCGTTCTCGGTGAGGAGCGCCGGCGGCGGTTCCTCGAACGGCAGCGCGAGCAGACGCGCAAGCCGCCGCGCCAGCTTCATCAGGCCCGCGACCGGATTCTGGAGCGACAGCACGCTGCCCATCTTTTCGGTCACGAACTCGTCGTCGTCCTCGTCGCGGAAGACGTGGAACTCCAGCCGCAGACCGCCATCGACCGGCGCGATCTCGCCGCTCACGACGGCCTGCACGCGCAACTGCGGCGGCATCAGATCGAACGCTTCGTCGTGCTCGGGCGGCGCGTCGAGCTGCACCCAAGTGACCGGACCGGCGTCGGACGCGGTCTGCAGTTCGAGCATCGCGGTCGGGCCAGCCCTGCCCTGGTTGAGGATCTGGTGCACGAAGTCGGGGATCCGGCGCGCCACGACCCCCGGATCGAGCCGTCCCCAACGGTCGTCGGGAGCCGCCGCCAACGGCAG
This sequence comes from bacterium, assembly GCA_011051855.1. Classification (GTDB taxonomy): domain Bacteria; phylum Planctomycetota; class UBA1135; order UBA1135; family UBA2386. The sequence continues at coordinate 1,149 of DRKG01000182.1, forward strand.
AAACATGACGTCGGGATCGCCGAACTCGTCGTGCTTCTCGCGTCGTTCGCTCATCTGGTCTCTGGGTCGTGGATCATCCGGGCGGCCAGGCGAACTCGCGCCCGGCGAGCACGTGCACGTGCAGGTGGAAGACCGTCTGTCCGGCGCCGGCGCCGTTGTTGATCACGACGCGGAAACCGCCTTCTTCGAGTCCGAGGTCTCGGGCAACCTTCGCGGCCGTCACCAGCAGGTGGCCCAGGAGGGCGGCGTCTTCACTGGTCGCATCCGACAGCGACGCGATCTCGCGCTTGGGGATCACCAGGAAGTGGGTCGGCGCCTGTGGCGCGACGTCGTGAAACGCCAAGCAATGCTCGTCCTCGTGCAACACCTTCGCGGGGATCTCGCCGCGGAGGACGCGCGCGAACACGTTCGTCGGATCGTAAGTCAACGGGTGCTTGGCGACGGCGCGGCACGCGCACCGCCGGTCGTGGACAGTAAGCCGTGGCGACCCGGAGACTCAAGCCCCCGGCAGACAAGAACTCGCTACCGAGAAAGCGCCGAGTTGCAGGATCCGCGCGGGCCGTGCTCGGGCTACCTTTCCGGGCATGCAGCAACCGGGCACGGCATTCGCCATCGGGATCGCCGGAGGGTCCGGCAGCGGCAAGACTTCGCTGACGAAGGCGCTGGTCGCGCGCTTCGGCCCCGAACGCTGCTGCGTGCTGGAACACGACTCGTACTATCGCGACCTGTCCCACCAGCCCCCGGAGGTGCGGGCCGCGACCAACTTCGACCACCCGGACAGCCTCGACAACGGGCTGCTCGCCGAGCACCTGAGAGCCCTCTCGGCCGGTCGCACGATCGAGCGGCCGATCTACGACTTCTCGACGCACACTCGCCGGCCCGGCGGCGACCGCGTCGGGCCGCGGCCGCTGGTGATCTGCGAAGGCATCTTGCTGCTGTCCGTTCCCGAACTGCGCACCGCGTTCGACCTGCGCGTGTTCGTCGACACGCCAGCGGACGTGCGCGTCCTGCGACGGCTGCAACGCGACATCGCCGAGCGCGGCCGCACCGTATCGTCGGTGGTCCACCAATACCTCGACACCGTGCGGCCGATGCACGAGACCTTCGTCGAACCGGCGAAGCGCACGGCGCAGCTCGTGCTCGGCTGGCGGCAGTCGCCGACCGAACAGGCCGCGATCGTCGAGCAGTTCGTGCGCGAACACCGCGACGTCGACGCGCTGACGATCGGCGACTGACGGCCCGCATGCCGCGCGTCAGCGAACGCGCAGCCCGGCGGGCATCAGCGCATAGACGCGCGTCGCACCGTCGCCGCACAGCGCCTCGCGCAGCAACGACACGACCTCGCCGAAGCGGGCGCACTGGACGAGCACCGCCCGCAGCAGCGAGCGGTCGGCGATCCGTTCCACCCGCGCCTCGAACAGCGAACGGAACAGGCTGTCGGCGAAGTTCGCCGGTCCGGGTCGATGTACGACCTCGATGTCCCCGTCGATGCCGGCCCGTTCGCGCACCATCTCGATGGCCTCGGCGACGCCACCGATGCGATCGATCAGGCCGTTGTCGAGCGCCTGCTGCCCCGACCAGACGCGGCCGCCGGCAATCGCATCGACCGCTTCGATCGACATGTCCCGCGACTCTGCAACCACGCTCAGGAAGCGCTCGTAGACTTCGTCGACCGACGCCTGGATGCGCGCGCGCGCCGAACGACTCCACGGGCGATCGATGGCATCGATCAGCGGTCCGTCATCGATGTGCACGATCTCGGTGTGCACGCCGATGCGCCGAAACAACGGTCCCGGACGGAAACGCATGCCGAACACCCCGATCGAACCGGTGATGGTGCCGACCTCGGCCAGGATCGGCTCGCCGATGGCGGTGATCCAGTAACCGCCGGACGCCGCCAACTCGCCCATCGAGAACACCAGCGGCTTCTTCTTGGCCAAGCGCTGCAGTGCCAGCCGAATCGCCTCGCTGGCGGTCGCGGAACCGCCCGGCGAGTTGATGCGCACGACCACGCCCTTGACCAGGTCGTTTTCGGCGAGTTGGTCGAGGCGCGCGACCGTCGGTCCGCTGACCATGTTGCCGGGCACCGCATCGGTGCCGTCCGCGATCTGTCCCGACAGGTGCATGACCACGACCTGCGGGTCCTCGATCTCCTCCTCGCGGCTGCCGCGCAGCATCTCGCTGAAGAGCGACATCAGGTCGAGCCGCCGGCGACGCCGGCGCTCCGGCTCGATGTTCTCCAGTTCGAAGTCCTCGCCGCCGCGCACCAAGGCCAGCGCGCGCTTCGCGCCCGCCCACGGCACCAGACGATCGACCAGTCCCTCGAGCACCGCCTGCTTCGCCGTGAACAAGCGCGTCGCCTGCAGCTCGCGCACCTTGCCGGCCGAAAGCTTCCGCCCCGAGGCGATGCGGCGCACGATGTCGGCGTTCATCGATTCGAGCATCGCCTCGTAGTGGTGGCGCAGGTGCTCGGACATCGCCGGCAGCATGAACGGCTCGACCGCGCCCTTGAACTCACCGACGCGGGTCACGTCCACCTGCACGCCGAGCAGATCGAGCGCGTCCTTGAAGTGCATCACGTTCATCGCCGGCGAGCGCAAGTCGATACTCCCCATGTCGGCGAGCAGGATGCGGTCGCACTGCGCGGCGATCTGGTAGCTGCCGATGCCGGCATTCTCGAGGTAGCAGGTGATGCGCTTGTTGGCGCCCCGCACGCGCGTGAGCGCCCGCTCGACCTCACGCTGCTGCGCGAGGTTGAGGGCAAATCCGCCGCTCAGATCGAGCAGCACTTCGGTGTTCTCAGCCGCGGCGAGTTCGTCGAGGCGCTCGATCAGCGTGAAGAACGGCTTCGACTTACCGCCGCCGCCTCCGAGCAGACTGAGTGGATCGAACCCCACCTCCGGCAGATCGGCGTAGGCGCCCGACGGCCGCAGATAGGCGATCTTGACCTTGGCCGGCGGCGCTTCCTTTACTTCCTTTGCTTCCTTTGCTGTGGGCGCGGTTGCGGGCGCTTCTTCCTGGGCGGGCAGCAGCGGCTGCACGAACAAAGCGGTGGTCAACAGGATCGGAACGACTAGTCGGGAATGCATGCTCATGAGCGGAGGGATCGCGGGGCAACGCGCGGCCGCCAGAGTAGCCGACGGCCGCCGTGATCTGTCGCCCTCGACACATTCGTGCGAGTAGCTCAGGCGAGCAGCGGCCGCACGACCTTGCCAGCGACGTCGGTCAGGCGAAAGTCGCGCCCCTGATAGAAGTAAGCCAACCGCTCGTGGTCGATCCCCATCAAGTAGAGGATCGTCGCCTGCAGGTCGTGCACGTGCACCGGGTCGGCGACGATGTTGTAGCCATACTCGCAGGTCTCGCCGTGCACGTGTCCCTTGCGCAGGCCGCCGCCTGCCATCCAGATGGTGAAGCAGCGCGGGTGGTGGTCGCGGCCGTAGTCGTTCGCCGTCAGCTTGCCCTGCGAATAGTTGGTGCGGCCGAACTCCCCACCCCAAACCACCAACGTATCGTCGAGCAGGCCGCGCGCCTGCAGGTCGATGACCAGCGCTGCGCTCGCCCGATCGGTCTCGCGACACTGCGTGCGGATCGCGCGCGGCAACCCACCGTGCTGGTCCCAGCCCTTGTGGTAGAGCTGCACACAACGCACACCGCGCTCGAGCAACCGGCGCGCGAGCAGACAGTTGGCGGCGTAGGTGCCCGGCTCGCGCGCATCGTCGCCATAAAGGTCGAAGACGTACGCGGGTTCGTCGGACAGATCGGTCACCTCGGGCACCGACATCTGCATGCGGTGCGCCATTTCGTATTGCTCGATGCGCGCGGTCAACGCCGGGTCGGGGTCGCGTTCGCGCCGCAGTTCGTGCAACTCGCGCAGACTGTCGAGCATCGCCCGACGGACCGAGCGATCGACGCCGTCGGGATCGGCCAGAAACAGCACGCGATCCTTTCCCGGCCGGAACTGCACACCCTGGTGCTGCGACGGCAGAAAGCCGTTGCCCCACAAGCGCGCGTAGAGCGGCTGGCCGCCCTTGTCCTTGCTGACCAGCACGCAGAACGCCGGCAGATCGCGGTTGTCGCTGCCCAGGCCGTAGCTCAGCCACGCACCCAGCGACGGTCGTCCGGCGATCTGCGAACCGGTCTGGAAGAACGTGATCGCCGGATCGTGATTGATCGCCTCGGTGTGCATCGAACGCACGAAGGTCAGTTCGTCGACGATGCGCGCGGTGTACGGCAACAGTTCGCTGATCTCGCGGCCGCACTCGCCATGGCGCGCGAACCGGAACTGCGCCCCGGCCAATGGCAGCGTCGCCTGGTTGCCCGACATGCCCGTCAACCGTTGGCCGCGGCGCACCGATGCGGGCAGTTCTTCGCCGTTCTTCTCATTCAGCAGCGGCTTGTGGTCGAACAAGTCGAGCTGCGAGGGGCCGCCGCTCTGGAACAAGTAGACAATGCGCTTGCACTTCGGCGCGAAGTGCGGCCGCGGGCGTTCGCCGTCGCCGGGGGAGCCGAATCCACCGAGTTCGCGCAGCGCGATCGCGCCGAGCCCGGCGGTGCAGTGCTGCAGCCATCGTCGTCGATCGAGCGGGTCGTTCATCGTTGCCGCACCACGTCGTCGAAGTTCAGCACGGAGCTGGCGACCATCGTCCACGCGGCTGCCTCGACCGGGTCGAGGCCCTCGGCCGGAACGCGTTCGCCGATCGCGAGCAACGCCCGGGCGCGTTCTCGCCGACCGGCGAACGAGCGTCGCTGCACCTGCAACGCACGCCGGAGCACGTCGCTCTCGGCGACCTTGGGCAAGCGCCCGGTGAGCAACCGGAATAGATACGCAAGCC
>DRKG01000183.1 GCA_011051855.1 bacterium
AACAGGCGGTCCCAGAAAGCCGGGCCGTAGTGGGCGGCTGGCTGGTCGATGCGCAGGCCGTTGTGGATGGTTGCGCCGGCGTGCAGGGGCACCGGTTCGACGTGCAGCGCTTCCCCGTCGACGCGGATGCGCAGCAGGCAATCGCTCTCGGTCGAGCCGAGTCCGCAGCCGAGGTAGGTGATGTGGTGTTCGGGGTGTTCGTCGTAGAACAGGTTGAAGCTCCACGCCACGCCGAGGTCGCCGCAGAACCACAGCACGCGCTTGTGCTCGGCGAGCTGGCGGAGCGTCGGCAGGACGGCGCTGGCGAAGTTGCAGGTGCCGTCGAAGCCGTCGCGCCCGTTGCAGTTGCGCAGCACGGATGCGTAGCGAGGTTCGTCGACCGCGAACACGACCTTGTGGGCGAAGTAGAACACGTGGTCGATCTGCGGTTGGCGCAGCGCCCAGTCGGCGGTCGCCGCCAGCATGTCGAGCTGCTGCTGCTCGAAGTGCCAGGGTCGCCGTTCGGTGTTCAGCAGCACGAACAGCGCGTTGCCATAGACGAATGAGCCGTAGCTGGGGCCGAATGCCTGTTCGTACCGCCCTTCCACGTAGTCGTGATTGCCGGGGGCGTTGAACAGCGGCTTCTCGATGAAGCGCAACAGCTCGCCGGTGGGCACGACCATCGCCGGGCGGAGGGCGCGGATGAAGTCGCCGGTCGACACCAGGAACCGGTCGGGGCTGTTGCGCAGGGCGTGCACCTGTGCCAGCAGGGTGGCGGCCGGCACCGCCGACAGGGCGCCGGGGTTGCCGTACAGATGGCCGCCGACGAGGAACGAGAAGCGCGTGCCGGTGGGTTCGGTGGGCACCGCTCCGGTGACGCTGCGGACGTGCGGGCCGGGGGCGTGTCGCCGGTTGGGCGAGGCTGCGCCGGCGGCTCGGATGAGTAGGGAGCGGTGCACGCGGGCAGTGCCAGCGCGACGCACCAGAGCAGGAGCTTCGGCATGGTGGCGGTCATTCGTCGGCCCAGCGCGTCGCCAGGCGGATTTCGCCCGGGCAGGACGCGATCACGAACTTGGAGCAGCGGCCGGGTCGTTGGCCGATGCCTTGCAGGAAGCTCTCGACGGCCGCGCGCTTCCGTTCGTCGGCCTTGATCTCGAGGATGCCGATGCGTGGTAGCGGCGTTGCGACGCTGCATTGCAGCCGTGGGCCGATGCGCTGGTCGAACGCGGTCAGGTCGCTGTCGAGCGTGACCCGCACCGAGCCGTCGGCGGCGCCGAGATACGCGCGGCGGTAGCGAATCCACTGCACCGGTTCGAGCTGGGCCAGCTCGGCCAACTCCGCGGCCGGCAGGCGTCGGCCGAGTTCCTTCATGAATCGTAGCCGCGCGACACCGCGCAACGGCAAGGGCTCGTCGAGTCGGCGCACGCGCTTGGTGCCGATGCCGTTGTTGCGCCGTTTGCGTTCCAGGCGTCCGGTGGCTGCATCGGTGGCGGAACCGTACCAGCGGAAGCGCAGCTTGATGCGTTCGGAGACGCCGGCGAGGTTGGCTTCGACCGCTGCGTTGTCGGGCGTGTCGAGGTAGATGCTCTGCACGACGCGGTCCGGATGGATCGATCGCAAGGCGGCCGGCAGCAGGCGCAGCTCGGCGCGCACGCGCGCCAACGCGGATTCGGGAACGATCGTCTTGACCTCGTAGCGCGTCATTTGCCGAGGATCTTCTGCTCGTAGAGCTTCTTGACGTCGAGTTCTTCGCCGGGGATCGCGACCCCGTCGATCTCCAGAGTGCAGCCGGTCTGCGCCAGGAAGGTCGGTTCGCCTGTTCCCTGATAGGACAGCCCCGTCACCTTCAGGGTGGCCGCACCGAACTCGGGCTTCTTGATGTAGGCAACGGCGACGAAGCGCTCGACGGAGTCGACCGTCAGGCCCCGGATGGTGGCGCGCGAACGGTCCTTGGCGCAGGCGGCGATCATGGCGCTGTGCACGTGGCAGTCATGGGCATCGACCACCGATCCTTCACCGAGCGACAGCGCCTTGTCGCCGATCCCCTCGAAGCGACACTGGCTGACTGTCAGCTTCGAACCGCTGACATCGAGGGCGTCGGAGCCGCAGTTGCGGAAGGTGCAGCCGCGCACCGTTCCCGACACGAAGTCGCCGTCGAGCAGGTCGCTGACGCCGCCGTCGAAGGTGCAGTCGCTGCACTGCAGGTGCACGCCGACGACATTGACCGCGTCTTCGCCGCGGGCATCCCGGAAGGTGCAGTTCTGCAGGAGCGTGCGCGACCCGATGAGCGTGACCCCGCCCGTCGTCTGCCACGAACCGCGGCGGATGCCGCTTGCGCGTTCGACTTCGACGAACTGCAGCGTGTGCGGGCCGGCGGTCCCGAGCGCAAGCACGCCAGCGAAGCTGCCCGCGGGATCGCGCGGCGCGATGCGGATGGGCTGTTCGGCCGTGCCGACGGCGTGCAGGGAACCGACGACGGCGACCGCACCGTCGGCGAACGCCAGTTCGCTACCCGGTTCCAGGACGAGCGTCAGGTTCTCGGGCAGCAGCAGGTCACCCTCGACGAGGTGGCGGCCGGGCGGGATGCGCAGGCGGTGGTGTTTGAGGTCGTATTCGAGAAACGGGTGGCGCGCGAGGGCGGCGGTGATGCTGGGGGCCTTGGGGCGTCCCGCCGCCAGTTCGGTCCCGTTGGCCTGCCGGCGCATGGTGAGGCGTTCGCGGTGTTGCTCAGCGGCGCTGACCGGGCGGTAGGTGACGTCGATCTCGGGCAGGCGCCGGATCCGGCTCGCGGGACCTCCCGGCGACGCTCCCTGGCGGATCATGCGCTTGATCGCCCGGATCTGGTCGAGCCCGAGCAGGCGCTGGTCGGCGGGAAACCGGAAGCGCAGCGGCGAGCCGTTGCGCGGCAGCAGCACGCCGCCGTCCGGCAGTCGGATGCGGTCGTCCAGGGAACCGGGCACGTCGCTGAGCCCGATCACGGCCGCCGCCGCAGGCAGTCGTTTGCCGTTGCCGAACACGAACGCCTGCACCCGCACCGGGATGTCGGTGCACGACCACGCGTCGACCTCGACCATCGGAATCTCCAGGCCGCTCTGGTCTTTGCCGACGAACGTGGTCGCGGCAAAGCTCGCGGCCGCCGCCGGTGCAATCCGCTGGCGCAGCAGGTCGCGATGGCGGAGGGCCGCCTTCGCCTTGCCTTCGAACTGCGTCGACAGGTCGAAGCCCGGCGGCAGCTCGAAGAAGCCGTTGAACGGGTCGGGCTGGGCTGCGAATGCCTGACGCACGGCAGTGATGTAGTCGAGGCGGGCGGTGGTGCTCTTCTCCAGCCAACCGGGAGCGGTCATCTGCGTGAGTGCTTCGAAGGCCGTCAGCAGCACCGTCGGGCTGTCCAGGAACTGGTTGCCGGCACCGACGTACATCGCCAGTTCGGTCGGGCCGTCGATGAAGTCGGCCCCGGTGTCGAACACGATCGGCTCGAGTCGATCGGTGATCGGGTTGTGGTAGAAGCGCAGTTGGTGCCAGCCCTGGCCATGGGCGCCGTTGAACATGGTGTTCAGCGCCAGCCACAGGCCGACCTTCTTGGTGTCGAACACCTCGTCGATGGTCCGGCCGAGCAAGCGTCGGTGGCTGTGCAGTCGGCGCAGGTAGTCGAGGTCGTCCTGATCCGCGGCCGTGCGATCGCGCAGGGAGCGCAACTGTTCGAGGGCTCGCAGCAGACGCAGGTTCAGCGCCGGGCTGCGGCGCAGGCGTTTCTCCGCGAAGGCCACTTCCGGGGCGTCGACCATCTTGCCGGCGCGCGCCGCCTCCGGTGGGACGCCTGCGGCGAGGAACTGCCGCCAGATCGCCCACATGTTCGATTCGTCGAACTTGACGATCGGGCCGTCGCGGCGGCCCTGCGACTCGAGCATCTCCTTCGACGGGTGCTCTTCGAGGTAGTAGAAGCCGGGTGCTGCGTCGTTGATCGACGCGTGCACGAAGTCGCAGCGCGGCGCCAGCAGGTCGAGCCGTCGGGCGGTCTGCATGACCAGCCACTCCATGATCAGGTGGCGGGTCGCAGGGTGCTGGATCGAGAAGCGCCGCATGCCCAGCAACGGCCGGTCGAGTTCGAAACGCAGGGACCACTGCTTGGACAGGATGTGGTCGGTCCAGTCGCCCTTCAGGCGGATGGTGCCGGTTGCGCTCTGCTGGCCGACGCGGACGGTCGCCGGAACGATGGCCCGCTCGTCGCGGATGATGGTGCCTTGTTGCAGGGATCGCTCGCGGTGGGCGACCACCTTGGCCCAATCTGCGGGGGCCACTTCGATCCGCAGCAGCGGGAACACGCCGATGGGTTCGGGCGGTATCGGCCTCTCTGTGGTGGGCTCGGGAAGTTGCGCGGTCGGTGCTGCCTCGTTGGGCGTTGCAGGGGCCGCGCGCCCCGGTTGCTGCTCGTTCGACGTCGGCGTTGGGGCGTCATCGCGCCAGGGTGCCGTGATGGCGATGGCCAGCAGGAACCCGGCGATCGCCGCCAAAGCAGCGACGGGCGCCGTGGGGTTGCGGTTTGGGTGCGGTTTCACCAACATCGTCGATCACTCAGTGGTGCCGCGCTCGACGACGCTGACGGTGGCCGAGGGCCATGTTGCGGCCACTTCGTCCAACAGCTTCTGGAGGCTGTCGGTGGTCCGCAGGGTGACGAACAGGCTCGCCTGGAACTCGCCGTCGATGCGGTCGGCGCGGCGCAGATCGACGGCGTCGCAGTGCGTCTGCGCGAGCGCGACCACCTGTGCGAGCGGCGTGTGCCGCTGCATGTCCGGGATGGTCACGTGCAGGATGGTGCGCAACGAGGACTGGGCCGGCCCGTCCGAGCGCAGCGCCATGTAGGTCAACACAATGGCGACCACGGTCGCCGTCTCCCACAGCCGCTCGGCGCCGAGCCCGACCCCGATCGCAACCGCGACGAACAGGTAGGCGAGTTCCTCCGGTTCCTTGATCGGCGTGCGGAAGCGGATGATCGACAGTGCGCCGACGAGCCCCAGGGACAATGCCAGCGACACCTTGACGACGCTGATGATCAGCAGCGTGGTCGTGGCGATCCAGACGAAGACCCGGGCGAGCTTGTGCTTTGCGCCCATCACCGGCGCGAAGCGCATGAAGTGCCAGCCGAGGATGATGCTGAGCACCAGTGCCACCAGCAGGTGCACGGCGAGCGACGGCAGGTCGAGGTCTTCGGGGGCCAACAGCGATGAGCTGTCCTGTGGCATGGCGAGTTCGAGCACGCACCGATCAGACTGCCGCCCGCACACCTGTGCAAGGGGTGAGCGCCGGGGCCGCGGATTCCGCGCGCAGCCGTCTGGTCCATGGCATCGTGTGCTCCGATCCACCGGCGGCGTGACCCCGAGGCACATCCGGGAATGACCGGTGTCGGCCTCAACAAGCGCGGTGTCGGCGGCCGATAGGGCGCTGGAGTGGACCGGTTCCACTCACGAAGGAGCGCCCGTTCATGCTGAAGCAGCGCAAGAGCATCGTCGGTCTCGACATCGGCAGCAGTTGTATCAAGGCCGTCGAGCTGACTCGCGAGAAGTACGACCACGTCATCACGGGCTATGCCCAGATCGACGTCCACCACGAGGCTTCGCGGCAGGAAGCGATCGCCGAACTGATGGCCGCCGCGGGGTTCCGCAGCAAGCGGGTGGCGACCGCCGTCAGCGGCAAGAATGTCGTGTTCCGGTACATCACGATGCCGGAGATGGGCGACGACGCGCTGCAGCAGGCGGTGCGGTTCGAGGCCGATAAGTACATCCCGTTTGATGTCGACGAGGTCGAACTCGGAGCGCAGAAGCTCTGCTCGATCGAGGGCGGAGCCGGCAAGGGCGAGATGCAGGTATTGCTGATTGCGGCCAAGAAGGCCGTCGTCGAGGACCACAGCCGTATGCTGACCGAACTCGGTCTGCAGCCGGTGTCGGTGGGCGTCGACGGGTTTGCGCTCGGTAACGCTTGGGAGCTCGGCGACATGGTCAATCCCGGCATCCAGGAGCCCGGCCGCACGGTGGCGTTGGTCGACATCGGTGCGACCAAGTCCAGTATCAACATCCTGCGCGACAACATCACTTGCTTCGCGCGCGAGGTGCCGATCGGTGGTCAGGATCTGACCAACGCCATCGCCCGGCGCCTTGGCGTCGAGCCGGTGCAGGCCGAGGAGCTGAAACGCGACCCCGGCGACCAGATCGCGATCATGCAGGAGGCCATCGGGCAGACGCTCGAAGACCTCGGCAACGAGATCAACCTGTCGTTCGATTTCTTCGAGAACCAGTTCGACGGCGAGGTGCAGGAGGTCTGGCTGACCGGGGGAGCAGCGCTGTTGCCGCTCTTGGAGGAGAGCTTCGAGAAGATCTTCGAGAAGCGCACCAAGACCTGGAACCCGGTCGAAGGCTTGAAGGTCAAGGCCGACAACGTCGACGTCGAGGCACTCAACCAGCTCTCGCCCCAGCTCGCCGTGGCCGTTGGGCTCGCGGCCACCGCCTAGGAGTATCTCACATGATCCACATCAATCTCCTGCCTGCGGATCTGCGGCGTGGCAATCGCCTGCAGCCGCGCGTGCTCGCCGCTGCGTTCGGTGCCGCCCTGCTCATCAGTGCCGCCGTGGGTTGGTTCGGCCTGGTCTACTTCGGTGATCTCGCCGCCGCCGAGCAGGCCCTGCAGCAGGTGCAGGCGGAACTCGACGGTCGGGCGGCGAAAGTCGCCTATCACGACAGTCTGCTGAAGAACGAGAAGGACTACGCCCTGCGTGTGCAGACCATCCAGGACATCGGCAAGTCGCGCCGCGTCTGGTGTCGGTTCATGGATGACCTGATCGACGTGGTCAACAACAACGGCGTCACCGAGCGCCATCTCGCTTGGTTCAACGGCATCAAGGTCACCGGCGATCCGGCTCGCGGCACCAAGGTCATCATGCAAGGGCGCGTGCAGGGCTCGGACAAG
>DRKG01000184.1 GCA_011051855.1 bacterium
CCCCCCGCCGTCAGCCGCAGTTCGTCGCCGGTCACTTCGTCGACGACGTGCAAGCCATCGCCGCCGATCGCGACCACGCGCGCGTGGTTGACGAACGCCGCCCCGGCGGCGACCGCGTCCTGCACGTTCGCGAGCGTCAAGCGCCCGTCCTGCGTGCGCGCGTCGAAGAACTCCAACGCACCGGTGAGGCCCGACTCGCGCAACCCCGGGAACGCCGCCAGCGCGGCCGCGGGCCGCAACCGCCGCGGGCGCGGCAACGTGCTGCGCCCGGCGAGGCGCGCATACAACAAGGTGCCGAGGCGGAGCTGCCACGGCGGAACACCGCCGCCGCGGAAGAACGGCATCAGCATCGGCAGCGGACGCACCAGGTGCGGCGCCAGCCGCAGCAACCGTTCGCGCTCGCGCAACGCCTCCCGCACCAATCGCAGATGCCCCTGGCGCAGGTAGCGCAGCCCGCCGTGCACCAGTCGGCTGCTGCGCGAACTGGTGCCGGCGGCGACGTCGCGCGCTTCGAGCAGAAGCGTCGACAGGCCGCGCACCGCCGCGTCGCGCGCGATCGCGGCCCCCTGGATGCCGGCACCGATCACGACGACGTCGAACGCGTGACGATGGAGTTCTCGTGGATCGCTGCGCACCCACCCGGATTGTTGCCGCGACGGGCGCGCCGCGAAAGCCTGCGGCTACGCTTCCCGCATGCAGGTCGAACAAGCCACATCCTGGTTCGGCAAAGCCGTCGAACTGCTCGGCGTGCGCCGGGGCCATCGCCTGCTGGCCATCGAGCCGCGTCTCGGCGAGGCGGTGGCGCTGCGCGCGGCGGTCGGCGACACCGGCGAGCTGACGCTGGTGCTGCGCGCGCGCGATCGCGCCGAATGGCTCGCCGAACGCGCGTGGCCGCAGGTGCGCGTGCTGTGTCACGACGTCGACGGCGGCGAAACCTTCGGCAGTTTCGATGCGCTGTTGATCGCACCGGCGGCCGGGCCGCTGCTACCGCCCGACGGATACGCCGCGCTGGCGCGCAGCAACCTTCGGCCGGGCGGGCGCGCCGTCGTCGACCTGCCGGCCCCGGACATGCTACCGGACCTGCACAAGGCGTGGCAGCAACTCGGCTGGGACGAAGAACGCCTGCGGCCGTTCCTCGGCCCGGACGACGTCGAGCTCGCCGACGCCCTGCGTTCCGCCGGGATGCGCTCCGTGCAGGTCGCCGATGGCACCCACCTGCTGCACCATCCGTCGCCGATCGAGCTGGTCGCGACCTTCGCCGACGAACTGGACCTGAACGACGACGAACTCGGCGAACTCGCCCGCACGATCATCCATCATCGCCAGGACGCGGGGCCGATCGACGCGCTCGTGCACCGCACCCGGGTCGCGGCGCAACGCTGACCGCGATCACAGGTTGGTGTAGTTCGGGCCACCGCCGCCTTCGGGCGTGACCCAGTTGATCACCTGATACGGGTCGAGGATGTCGCACGTCTTGCAGTGCACACAGTTGGACGCGTTGATCTTCAGATCGACGCCATGCGGCGTACCCGGCTTTTCCTCCATCTCGTAGACCGCGGCCGGGCAGAAGTGCTGGCAGGGGTTGCCGTATTCCTCGACACAACGCGTCGAACACAGGTCCGGATCGCTGACGACCAGGTGGCAGGGCTGGTCTTCCTCGTGCATGGTGCCCGAGCTGTAGACCGACGTCAGTTTGTCGAACGTCAGCGTGCCGTCTTCGGGCAGTTTCTTCGGCTCGGGCTTGCCCTTGCCGCCGAAGTAGTCGGCCACTCTCTGCATATAGGTGTGGCCGGCATTCGACTTCAGCTTGTCGGAGAACCACGCCCCCTTGCCGCCGAACAACTGCGCGAAACCGGCGTTGATCAAGCCGTGCAGACGGCCCTTGTGGAACCCCTGGTGGAAGTTGCGGCACTTCCACAGCTCGTCGTGCACCCAGTCCTTCGCGATCGCGTCGGCGTAGGCCTTGGTCTGCGCCGCCGAGAAGTCGCCGCTCTTCAGGCACGCGAACGTCGTCTCCGCCGCCAGCATGCCGCTGCGGATCGCCAGGTGGATGCCCTTCAACCGCATGCTGTTCATGAACCCGGCACTGTCGCCGGCGATCAGGAAGCCGTCGCCGTAGTTCTTCGGCATCGCGTAGAGCCCGCCCTCGGGCAGCGACTTGGCCCCGTAGTGCAGCATCTTGCCGCCCTTCAGGAACGCCGCGACCTTCGGATTGAGCTTCATTTCCTGCAGCTTGCGGTGGCCGTCGAGCGTCGGATCCCGCGAGTCGAGCCCGACCACGATGCCGACCGAGACCAGGTTGCCGCCGTCGCTGGTCTCGCCCATGCCGTAGACCCAACCACCGCCGAAGGTGTGCTTGTCGAGCGGGTAGCCCATGGTGTGAACGACCAGGCCGGGCGGGCACTGACCCTTCGGCACCTCCCAGACCTCCTTGACGCCGATGCCGTAGACCTGCGGATTCGGACCATGCAGGTTCAGGTCCTGCACCAGTTGCTTGGTCAGCGAACCACGCGTGCCTTCGGTCAGCACGGTCATCTTGGCGGCGAGGATGCCACCCGGCTCATAGCTGCCCTTGGGCTTGCCGTGCCTGTCGACGCCGCTGTCGGCGAGCTGCACGCCAGTGACCTTGTCGCCATCGCGGCACAGTTCCCGCCCCGGGAAGCCCGGAAACACCTGCACGCCCTTCTCCTCGGCGATGCCACCGAGCCAGCCAACCAGCTTGTTCAGCGAAACCACGAAGTTGCCGTGGTTCTTCAACGGCGGCGGCGTTACCGGCAGCCTGCGGCCGCCGTTCTCGGACAGCCAGAGCACGTAGTCGTCGTGGACTTCGGCTTCGACGGGCGCCTTCGGTTCCATCTTCCGCCACTCCGGCAGCAGTTGGTCGAGCGCCTTGGGATCCATGACGGCGCCGGACAGCGAATGCGCCCCGATTTCAGCAGCTTTGTCGATCAGGCAGATCTCGGGCTCGAGTCGGTCACCTTCGCCGCGCGCGTCGACCTCGGCGTTGTGCCGCTCGATCAGGTTGGTCAGGTGAATCGCCGTGCTCAGTCCGGCGGGGCCACCGCCGACGATCACGACATCGAAGTCCATCACATCGCGTTCCGTCATGAGATTCGTTCGCCGCCGTCTTGGTAACCGGCGGGGGGCGTCACACTACAGATCAGCAGGAGTCGACTGCAACGGCGACGCCGGAACCTGCGTTCCTCCCGTCGTATCGAGGCACGAGGCTCTCGCACGACCCTGCCGATGGAGGCCAACTCATGGAGGCCCAGATGAACACCCGCTACACCCTGACCGAGGCCAACGAACTGCTGAAGCTCGTCAAGGTGATCGCCGCCGAAATGCTCGAACGGCGCACCGAGCGTCGCCGACTGGCGCAGCGGCGGGAACAGCTCGAGGCGGCCGACACCCCCGAGGGGCTGCGCAGCGAGCTCGCCGAGCTCGACGCACGCATCTGGGAGCACGACGAAGCGCTGGCCACCTGTTCGCACGAGTTCGAAGATCTCGGCCTCACGGTGCTGCGCCCGATCCCGCTGACGATCCACATTCCGGGCCGCAGCCTGCCGACCAGGTCCGGCAGCGGTGCGACGCAAAGCCACGAAGTCGTTTTCTGCTGGCAGGAAGGCGAAGACGCCGTCTGCTTCGGCCACCCACTCGGCGAAGAACAGCATCCGCGGCGCCCGCTGCGCGTGGCGAAGCGGGTGTAGCGCGACCCCGCGCCGGACGGCGTCGGGGCTTGTTTGCGTCGCGGGGCGACCCGACGATCCCCCACGACGATGTTCCACTGCACGATCCTGTTCGCCCTGAAGCCCGGCATCGAACTCAGCCGGGTGCGTGCCGCCCGCGAGGCGCTGCAGGCGCTGATCGAGACGATGCCCGGCGTCGACCACCTGACCGTCACCCACAACGTCGCCACCGACGCACAGGGGTTCAACCTGGCGCTGTTCTCGGGCTTCGAATCGAAGGAAGCGTGCGAGATCTTCTTCCGGCACCCGGAGTACCAGCGGGTGATGCACGAGGAACTGCGCCCGCTGGTCGAACAGCGCGTCGTCGCACAGGGTGACGGCGAGATGCCGTGACCACCCGCGGCCGCGGCGCGACCAACCCTTGAAAGCAGGTCCCCGGCCGTTTGCGATGGCTACATGAGCAATGTGAAGCGCGTGGCGGTCACCGGCGCCGCCGGTCAGATCGGATACTCCCTGCTGCCGATGATCGCCGCGGGCGGCATCTTCGGCCCCGACCAGAAGGTCGCCCTGCAACTGCTCGAGATCACGCCGGCGCTCGGTGCGCTCGAGGGCGTGAAGATGGAGCTGCACGATTGCGCGTTCCCGCTGCTCACCGACGTCGTCTGCAGCGATGATCCGAAGGTCGCCTTCAAGGACACCGACGTCTGCCTGCTGGTCGGCAGCAAGCCGCGCGGGCCGGGCATGGAGCGCAAGGATCTGCTGCAGGACAACGGCAAGATCTTCATCGGTCAGGGCCGCGCGATCGCCGAAGTCGCCGGCCCCGACGTGCGCGTCATCGTGGTCGGCAATCCGTGCAACACCAACTGCCTGATCGCAATGCACAACGCCAAGGGCGTGCCGCAGGATCGCTTTTCGGCGATGACCCGGCTCGACCAGAGCCGCGCCAAAGCGCAACTCGCGCTGAAGGCCGGCAAGCACTGGTCGACGGTCAAGAACGTCACCATCTGGGGCAACCACTCGAACACGCAGTACCCCGACTGGCACCACGCCACCATCGACGGCCATCCCGCGGCCGAGGTGATCGCCGACGACGCCTGGCTCAAGGGAGAGTTCATTCCGACCGTGCAGGAACGCGGCAAGGCGATCATCAACGCGCGCGGCAAGTCGTCGGCGATGTCGGCGGCACAGGCGGCGTGCGACCACGCCCGCAGCCTGTTCTCGGCCACCGGCACCGAGGACTGGGCATCCCTGTGTGTGCTCAGCGACGGCAGCTACGGCGCCCCCGAAGGCGTGATCTCCTCGTTCCCGTGCACCACGGACGGCAACGGCAACTGGCAGATCGTGCCCGACCTCGAAATGAACGACTTCTCGCGCGAGAAGGCGCAGGCGAGCTGGAACGAGCTCGTCGGCGAACGCGAGCTGGTCCAAGACCTGCTGGGCGGCTGATCCCCCGTGGCGCTGCTCCCGATCGCGCTCACCATCGTCACCGGCGTGGCGATGGGCGCGATCAACAACGTCGCCGGCGGTGCAGGCGTGCTCGGCCTGCTGGCGTTCGAGTACGCCTTCGACCTGCCGCTCGCAGCGGCCAACCCGTCGACGCGCATCGCCGCGGTCGCGATCGGCTCGTTCGCCTGCCTCGGCTTCGTGCGCGCCGGACGCCGCATCCCACCGCGGGCCTGGGGGGATGCCCTGTGCGCACTGCCCGGTGCCTGGCTCGGCGCCAAACTCGCCGTCGGGCTGCCCGATCTGGTGTTCCGGCTCTACCTCGCGGCCATCATGCTGCTCCTGCTGCGCCAGATGCTGCGCCCGATCCACCCGGACGCGACCCCGCTGCCGCGCGCACTGCGCCTGCTCGGCTGCTTTCTGATCGGCTTGCACATGGGCTACGCGCAGGTCGGCACCGGCCTGGTCGCGACGCTGGTGCTCGCCCACGCCTACGAAC
Source organism: bacterium (assembly GCA_011051855.1). GTDB lineage: Bacteria > Planctomycetota > UBA1135 > UBA1135 > UBA2386. The sequence continues at coordinate 5,629 of DRKG01000184.1, forward strand.
GCGACCTGCTGGCGGTCAACACCGTCAAGGCCGTGGTGGTCATCGTCACGTCGCTGACCAGTGCCACGGAGTTCGCCTGGCTCGGCGCGATCCACTGGACGCCGGCGATCGCCCTCGCCGGGGGCGCCGCAGCCGGCAGCTACCTCGCCAGCCACTGGAGTGTGCACAAGGGTGCCGACGCGGTGCGTCGCGTGGTCGTGGGGATCGCGGCCTTGACGCTGCTCGAACAACTCCGCCAGATCGCGCGGCTGTTGTGGGGCTGAGTCGCAAGCGGCTACCGTGGGCGCCATGAGCCGCCACATCGTCATCACCGGTGCCAGTTCGGGCATCGGCGCTGCCTGCGCCCGCGCGTTCCATGCTCAGGGCGACCGGTTGTCGCTCGGCGCCCGCCGGGTGGAACGCCTGCCCGAGGTCGTTCCCGAGGCCTTCTGCCACGCCCTCGACGTCACCGACCGCGACAGCGTCGAAGGCTTCGTTGCCGCCGCCATCGCGGCAAACGGCCCCATCGACGTTTTGGTCAACAACGCCGGGCTGGCGCGCGGCACCGAGAAGATCGCCGAGGGCACCGGTGAGGCGTGGCGCGAAATGATCGAAACCAACGTGCTCGGCCTGCTCGAGGTCACCCGGCGCGTGCTGCCGCACATGATCGAGAACGGTGGCGGCCACGTGGTCGTGATCGGTTCGATCGCCGGCCACAAGGCCTACGTCGGCGGCGGCGTCTACTGCGGCAGCAAGCGCGCGCTGCAGCCGATCTGCGAAGCGATCCGCATGGAGACACTCGGCCGGAACGTGCGCGTCACCAGCGTCGATCCGGGCATGGTCGACACCGAGTTCTCGCTGGTGCGCTTTTCGGGCGATCGCGAACGGGCGCAGAAGGTCTACGAAGGCACGCGCCCCCTCGTCGCCGACGACGTCGCCGATTGCGTGCTGTTCGCGGCCAACCGGCCACAGCACGTCAACCTCGACACGATCGTGGTGATGCCGACCGACCAGGCCAACCCCTACATGGTGCACCGAGCACCCCAGCAGTAGCGTTCGCCGTCATGAACTCCCGTCGAGTGGTCTTGCCGATCCTGGCCGCCGGGGCGGCGGCGGCACTGTGGTGGACATACTCACCCCCCACCCCCGGCGAGGTGCCGGCGGCCACCTGGCGGATCGGCAGCGGCGACGAGCTGCGCCAGGCCCGCAACTACGACGAACTCCCGCCCGAGACGAAACTGCGGCTGTCGTTCCACTGCGGCGAACCGCGCTACGTCTACGTGTTCAGCCGCAGCGACGAAGACGGCACGCTGCTGATGTTCCCGTCGCCGGACGTGCGCGGCGGCCCCGAGAATCCGCTGCCCGCCGGCCACACGGTGCTGCCCGGCAAGCGCGACGACGTGGATCAGGCCTGGACGACCCGCGCCGAGATCCGCGCGACCACGACGTTCGTGGTGGTCGCGGCGCGGCAGCCGGTCGACGAACTCGAACTGTTGCTGCCGCACCTGCGACGGTGGACCAACTCGGCCCTGCCGAACCGCTCGATGCTGGTCACCAATCCACGAACCGGCGAAGTGCGCGGGCGCGCGCGCGAGCCGTGGCCCAGCGCACTGCTGGCGCGCGCGGCCGAACGCACGATCACCGAGACGTTGGTGAACGGCCCGCTGCACCCAGACGACGAACTGGCTGGAGTCTGGACCGCGGGCCTGCGAATCAAGGAGCGACCGGCGAAGTGACGTCGCCCAATGCGTCCTCGACGGCGGCGCAGACCAGGTGCACGCAGACGAGGTGGCATTCCTGGATGCGCGCGGTGTTGGTCGACGGCACCTGCACGGCGACGTCGGCGTGCTCGATCGCGGCACCGCGTTTCTCGCCGCACAGCACCGCCGTCGCCAGGCCCATCGCGCGCGCCTGTTGCAGCGCGAGCACGACGTTGCGGCTGCCACCCGAAGTGGTGAACCCGACCAGTAGGTCCCCAGGCCGGCCGATCGCCTCGACCTCCCGGCAGAACACCTGTTCGTAGCCGGCGTCGTTGCCGATCGCGGTCAGCGAAGGCACCTGGTGCCCGAGCGCGATCGCCGCGTAACCGGGGCGCTGCTTGTGCTCGAACCAGCCGACGAGCTCGCCGGCGGCGTGGGCCGCGTCACACGAACTGCCGCCGTTGCCGCACAGCAGGATCTTGCCGCCGCCCTTCAGGGTTGCGACCGCCAGCTCGCACAGGGCCTGCACGGACGGCACGCAGTTCGCGAGGAACTGCTGCTTGGTCCTGATGCCGTCTTCGATCGAGCTCCGGAGCTTGCTGTCGTCCATATCGAGGGGAAGCACGATAGCGCCGAATCACCCGGCGTGCACGGCCGCGAGCGCCGCCGCGACATCGGGGGCGGCGCCGCAGGCCCGCAGCGCGTCGCCGAACGCGGCGAGCGCACGCAGCACGTTGGGCAGGCGCGCGCCGTGGCCCATCAACCCGACGCGGAACACGCTGCCGGCGAGCGGGCCGAGCCCGCCGCCGACCTCGATGAGGTGGTGGCGACGCAGATACCGCCGGAAGGCGACGTCGTCGATCCCGTCCGGGTAGCGCACGGTCGTCAACATCGGCGCCGCGTGCTCTTCGGCCACCAACGGCTCGAGCCCGAGCGGGCCGAGTCCGCAACGAAGCGCCGCCGCGGCCTCGCGATGGCGCGCAAAGCGCGCTTCGTGCCCTTCTTCGTCGATCTCGTCGAGCGAAGCGGCCAACGCGTAGATCATGCTGACCGGCGCGGTGTAGTGGTACGAGCGCTCCCTGCCGAAGTAGCCGGTCAACAACCTGGTGTCGAAGTAGAACGGCACCGGATGGCGGCGCGCGGCCACCCGTTCGAGCGCGCGCTCGGAGAACGTCACCGGCGCGAGTCCCGGCGGCACCGACAGACACTTCTGGGTGCCGCAGAAGGCCGCATCGACACCGAGTTCGTCGCACGCGAGCGGCACGCCGCCGATGCTGGTGACGCAGTCCACCGCGAACAACGCCCCCGCATCGCGCGCCATCGCCGCGACCGGGCGCAGATCGGTCAGCACCCCGGTGCTGGTCTCGGCGTGCACGACCGCGAGCAACCGCGTCGGGCCGCCGGCGATCGCCGTGCGCAGCGCATCCGGATCGAGCGCACAGCCGAACGGCGCTTCGACCACGACCGCCTCACCGCCCGCTCGACGCACCGAGTCGGCGAAGCGCATGCCGAACACGCCGTTTACGCCGACGACGACGCGATCGCCCGGTTCCACCAAGTTGGCGACGACCGCTTCCATGCCCGACGAGCCGGTGCCGGCGAGCGGCAGCGTCAACCGGTTGGTCGTGCCGAACAGCCGCCTGAGGCCGGACTGCACACGATCGAGCAACGGCACGAACTCCGAGTCGAGGTGGCCGAGCAGCGGTTGGGCCTGCGCCCGGCGCACACGCGGGCTGACCGGCGACGGGCCAGGCCCGAGCAGCAACACCTCGTCGGGTTCGAACAATCGCGCCTCCCGGGATCAGAACGGCTTGAACTTCGCCAGCCAGACGGCGGTCGCGCCGAGCGCGATCGCCAGCAACACGGCCAGCATGCGCGGCAGCGTGCCCTTGCGCACCAGGATCGGCAGCGCGGCGAGCAGCACCCAGCAACCAACCTTGGCCGACAGCCAGTGCCCCCACTCGACCCCTTCGTCCTTGTGCCAAACGCCGACACCGGCGACGACCATCACCAGCAGAGCGACGCCGTGCAGCGCCATCGCCGACTTGGAAGCCTTCTCGCCCCGCGGGGCTAGCAAGGCCGCGCCGAGCGCGAAGAACAGCAGCAAGCCGCCCGCGACGTGCAGCACACGATAGAACTCGGATGTCATCGCGTGCGATTATGGGTGGCGCGCCCAAACCGCGCCCGCCTTTTCCACTGCCCGACCGTGGCCCAGAACCGCCCCCATCCAGCGCTCGAACGCCTGCGCGATGCCCCCGGCCCACGACCGCTGGTCGCGGGGCACCGAGGCGACAGCCGACACCACCCGGAGAACACGCTCGCCGCGTTCCGCGCCGCCGCCACCGCCCCGGTCGCCATCCAGGAGTTCGACGTGCGCCAGCTCGCCGACGGGACCCTGGTCTGCCTGCACGACGCGACCCTGGACCGCACCACCGACAGCACGGCGCGACTCGGCCCCGACGTGGCCGTCGCCTCCACCGACCTACCCACGCTGCGGCGACTCGATGCAGGCCGGTGGTTCTCCGCCGCACACACGGCGGAACCGGTGCCGACCCTCGCCGAAGCACTCGCCGTGATGCTGCCCGCCAGCGTGCCGTTGATCGAGCACAAGGCCGGCTCGGCCGCAGACTACGTCGCCGAGCTGCGCCGCCTCGAATGCTGCGAGCAGGTGGTGCTGCAGTCATTCGACTGGCCGTTCCTGGCCGAGGTCCACGGGCTTGCGCCGGAGATCGCGCTCGGCGCTCTCGGCCCCACCCGCCGCCACGCGCTACCGGACGAGAACGCGAGGGCCCAGATGCGGTCCTGCGGCGCCGGACTGGTGCACTGGCGGGCCGAAGACCTCGATGCGACGCTGGTCGAGCACCTGCACGCGACCGGAATGCTCGTCTGCAGCTACACGACCGACGACGCGCACGGTTGGCGGCGAGGACAGAGCTTCGGCATCGACGCGATGTGCACCAACGACCCGCACGCGATGGTCGCGTTCCTCACGAACCGCTGAAGGCCGGCCGTCAGGCGGCCGCTACTTGACCGCCAGCACGACGCTGCCGGCGTGCGGATCGGCGGTGACCCGGATCACGTAGCCGACCTGGTTGGCGTCCACGATCACGATCGTCGCGTTCGGATCGGGGCTGGCGACCAAGCTCTGCATCAGGTGCGCAGGCAGCGTGACCATGCGCCCCGACACCGGCAACGGAATCGGCAGTCCGGTCAGGTCGTCGACGAACGTCGCGGTCGGAACCCCCATGCCGCTGCTGATCTTCATGTTCAGGTCCGCCGATGCGGCGATGCCCGCCTTCACCGTGCGCGGCTGCTGTGTCGGGTCGAACGTGGGCGCGATCACCTGCGCACACGTCGGCAGGATCCAGACTCCCGTGCCGCCGGCGTTCTCACCACCCGGATCGCCGTTGGCGGGCACCGCCAGGCACAGGGCGACCAGCAGGGCAAAGATGTTGCGCAGGGTGGCGTTCATGGAAGCGAGGGGCGGACCTGGGAGAGTCTACCTCAGAATGCTGGCCGTGGCACCGGTCGATCGGGCCTCTTCCGGCCTTGCTGACCCACTAGTTCGAACCGGCTCCACGGCAACCACCTCGGAGCGGATCGGAGACCTGGCCCAGCTTGGAGAACCCCGGGTTGGGGAAACCCTGACTCGGAAACCACCGCGCCATGCTCTGCGCGAGCTCCCGCGCCTCGGGGTGCATCTGGACCAGGTGCATGAAGTGGCTGCGGCGCGACAGCTCCTGAGCTACCCAGCGACGACGGTGCGGAGCGGTCTCGACGAGCTTTGCGAACCACCGCAAACTCTCCTGGAACGACCCGTTGAGGCCGTGCGCCAGGGCGAGGTTGAACAAGGCAGCGACCAGCCGCGGCTGCTTGGCGACGACCCCGGATTCGACCAGCTCGAGCAGCAGCCGCACCGCTCCGTCGCAGTCCCCTTCGTCGAGGTGGATGTTACTCAGATTGGACAACGCGAAACCGCGCATGACCGCGTCCTCGCTCTCGCGAAGCACCTGTTCGAACTGCTTCCTCGCCAGCGTGCGCTGGCCGCGCGCGTAGTGCAGCAGGCCGAGATAGATGCGGGCGTCCTCGCGCCCGGGGTCGAGCGCGAGGCACTCCGTGAGCAGGCGCTGGCCGCGGGCGAGATTCTCTTCGGGGCTGCGCAGCCGGCCGTCGAACAGTTCCTTCGCCGTCACCCACTCGGCGCTGGCATCGTCCGAACGCGCGACCTCGTCGAGCAGGTTGCGTCCCTGCATCGCCACGTCGGGCACCGGCATCGGCTCCTTCGCAACCTCGCGCGAGAACTCCGGCGACAGGCCCATCAGCGTGAAGTTGCGGCCCAGCTCATAGAGGATGCGCGACAGTTTGCGCTGATTGTCGGTGAGCTGCCGCCGCAGCGGGTGCGCTTCAGCCACTTCGCCGCCACTACCCGAGCAGGTTCCGACCGAGGCCTTGGCGAGGCGACGGTGCACACCGACCTGCTCCCGGATACCGTCGAAGAACGCGCGACAGGTCGGGCACACGTCCGAGTGAACCGTCACACGCCGCACGCCGGCGGGATCCAGCTCGCCGTCCAGCATCGCCGACAGATCGACCTGGATCTGCAGACACGGATCCTGCCCCCGCCGGAGCGGGGCCTTGTCCGAAGACTGGAAGTCGGAATGCATGGGGAAGAAACCGGCGTGGCTCGGGCAGGAACTAGGCGCCCGGCCGCCGCCGGTCACACAATCTCTGCTGACGAAGCCGGTGAAGCGGCAGAACGCCGCACCGACCTGGCCGGTACGGGAGACGCAGCTGATGGAGAGGAGGTCGACGGAGAGGAGGAATGCGGAGAACTGCGGGAGCCGAGTTCGCGCAAGGAACTCGCCATCCCGCGGAAGATCTTGCGACGGCCGCGGAAGATGACCATCTTGAGGTTCTCGAGGCGGATGCCGAGCGCCTCCGCGGCCTCGCGGTAGGAACGCCCATCGACCTCGACCATGGTCAGCGCGCGCCGTTCCTTCTCGGACAGGCGCGAGAAGTGCAGCAGATAGAGCTGCAGGTACATCAGGTAGGCGTGGTTGACCACCGAAGCGCTCTCGTGGTCACTCGCCACGCGGTCCGGCCGGCGCGACCGCAGGTCCTCGGGCTGCACGACCTCGTCGTCGATGGTCTGGAAGCACAAGAGCCGCGCCTGCCCCTTCAGGAACTTCAGCAGCGTGTTGCGCGCGATGCGGTGCCCCCACCCGCGGAATGCGTCCGCGCGATCGGCGTGGAAGCGGTTGGGGTAGCGGTAGATGTTCAAGAACACCTCCTGCAGCACGTCCTGTGGATCGACGTGGTGGAAGGTCCGGCGCAGGTTGCACTGGATCGCGTGCAGGAACGACGCGCGGTTGAGTTCGAACAGCAGCGCGAAGGCCGCCGCGCTGCCGGTCTGCTTGAAGCAGTCCATCAGGCTGGTGCTCACCCAGTCGACCCACGACTGCGGAGTCGCCACCGAGGCACCTTCTTGCGGCGGCCGCCCGTGGGCGAGAGCCTCGAGCGCCGGGCTGCCGGTCTCCTCCCACAGTTCGAACAGACGCGCGCACAAGGCGTCGCGATCGATCGAGGTGTGGTTGACGTGCAGCATGACGGAGGCGTTCGGGCGCGGAATCGCGGCCACCGACATCTTGCCATAGCCAGATGTCTCCGAAAAGTAACCCGTCTTACGGCCACACCGAATCCGGGCGTCCAGACCCGCCCAGGCGAGCCCCAACCCTCCATTCACAAGGAGGTTGTGGCGACGTCAGGCCCCGAACGCGAGCAGCAACCCGGCACCGCCCGGGCCGAGTTCGTCAGGCAGGATGCGGGCCCCGACCTTGGTGGCGACGTTGCGCAGCGCGTCGACGAGCTCGGCATCGACGTCGCCGGTCGGCTCGCCGCGACTCCACACTCGGAGCTGCGGAGTCCCATCCGGGGCCGCGACCCCGAGGCACCGCAGCCCGACACCGCCGGTGCGCGCCCAGACCACCGCCAAAGCCCGCTCCAGCAGATGGGCCAACGCCCCCCGTTCGCACCACACCGTCACCGTGCCGACCGTGCGCACCGAGATCGGCTCGGTGGTGGCCTGCAGCCTGGTCGCGAGCTGTTCGCAGAACTGCCCGAGGTCGATCGGTTCACGGCCGGAGCGCGCCATCGCACCTTCGTCGGCCAGCTCCGCGCGCACCGCGTCGCACCAATCCACCACGTGGCCGAGTTCGCGCACCGCGCCCTTGAGCTGCGCGCGCGAGTCTTCGGCGATCGCCGCGTCGAGCCGTTCGAGCCGGTCGCGCAGCTCGGTCAGGAAGCCACCCATGCACTGCGCCTTCACTTCGAGACGCTCCCCGAACGCGCGGGCGACCGCCGCGGTCGACGCCACCCCCACCGCCGTCGACGCACCGTCGGCGACGAGCAACTCGGCCTGACCGCGCGGCGGCGACGGCAGCACGTAGTTGTCGATCGGGGTTTCGAGGACCTGGTGCTTCTCGTGGCTCATGATCGGGGTGCGTCGGCGACCTCGATCGCATCGACCACGACCGCGGGCGGCCTTGAGCGGCGACTGCTACGATCGCCACATGCTGCGCGTGCCAACTGCTGAAGAACACGACAGGGGCCACGTGGCCACCGGCGGGCCGAGGTGAGCGGACCTTCGCCGGACACCATCC
>DRKG01000185.1 GCA_011051855.1 bacterium
CCGCCGGTCCGCAGCGTGCAGCGCGCGGTCGAACGTCGGCGCCGGTTCGAGACAGGCGACGGTGGTCTCGATCACGACCATGCTGCCAGCCGCCACGGCGTGCGCCCCTTGCCGCTGCGCACGTCGGCCTACGTGGCCGAAGTCGATGAGCTGGCCCCGCCGGAACGCGCGCACGCGGTCGACGAGCAGGAGGTCGCGGCAGAGCCGCCAGCGCCAGAGCCGCCAGCGCCGCAACCGGATCCGCGCAACCACGGTCCGCGGGATCGGCTCGAACACTGGAGGCAGCGCCTGCTCGACCTGTCGATGTTCAACCGCCTGTTGAACTTCGTCGAGACCCGCAAGACGGTGCCGCTGTGCCGCCACGACCTCGCCGCGATCGAGGATCGCCTGCAGGAACTCGCGCGCTTGCGCGTGGCGGCTCGGCCCGAGCTCGCCGCCGACGACCCGCGCGATCTCGAACTCGCGGCGCAGCGCACCGGCAGCGACGTGATGGCGGACTACCTCGCCGCCGAGTTGCGTGCCGGTCGCTTGCGGAGCCAGCTCGACGAGGAGCAGCTCGGCGCGCGATTGACCGAGATCTTCCGGCACGCGCGCACTTCGATCGAAGAGACCGGCGCCAACACGCTCTATCTCGCGCTCGGATTCCTGCGCTGGTTCGAGAGCGAATCGTCGGCAAAGCCGCGCCGCGCGCCGCTGCTGTTGGTGCCGATCGTGATCGAGCGGCTGTCGGTGCAGGAAGGCTATCGCTTCGTGATGGACGATGCCGAAGTGCGCGCCAACACGACGCTGCTGCAACTGCTCGAGCGCGACTTCGACCTGGACGCGCCGTTCGGCGACACGCTGCCCGAAGACGACCGCGGCGTCGATGTCGGCGCGGTGCTCAAGGCGTTCCGGCGGCTGGTGCTGGCGATGCCGCGCTGGGAGGTAGAGGACGCCGCCTGCATCGGGTTCTTCTCGTTCACCAAGTATCTGATGTGGCGCGACCTGGAGAACCGCGACGAACTGCTGCGCAGCGCGGTGCTGCGCCATCTGGTCGACACGCCCGGAGCCGCCTTGCAGCAGGACGTGCCCGAGTATGCGCGTGACGAACTCGACGTCCTCGATCCGGCGGAGGTGTTCTGCCCGCGCGACGCCGACAGCTCGCAGTTGGCTGCGGTGATGGCTGGTGCCGCTGGGCGCTCGTTCGTGCTCGAAGGACCTCCCGGCACTGGCAAGTCGCAGACGATCACCAACCTGATCGCCCAGAGCCTCGCCAACGGCCGGAGGGTTCTGTTCGTGGCCGAGAAGCGGGCGGCGCTCGAAGTCGTCTACCGGCGCCTCGCCGAAGTCGGTCTCGGCCCGTTCTGTCTCGAACTGCATTCCCGCAAGAGCGGCCCCAAGGCGGTGCTCGAACAACTGCGTGCGACGCTTGCGCTGGCGCGTCGGCGCGCGCCGGCGGAGTGGCGGCAGGTGGCCGCCGATCTGCAAGCCGAGCGCACGGCGCTGAACGAGTTCGTCGATGCGCTGCACCGGCGGCGCGAGTTCGGCTGGTCGGTCTACCAGGCGATGGCCAAGTTGCTCGACCTGCGGGAAGCTCCTCGGCTGCCGCTGCCCGAACTGCTGGCCGGAACGAGCGAGGACGTGCAGCGGGCGCGGCGGGCGCTGGACGACTTCGCGGTCGCATCGGCCCGTCTCGGTGTGCCTGCCGATTCACCCTGGTGGGGGGTCGAGCGCGGCGAGTGGACCCCGGCGGTGACGCGCGACGCGCTGGCCAAGGCCGAGCGGCTGCGGTCGGCCGTGGCGAGGTTCGCCGGCGCCCTCGCTCCGGTCGTCGATGTGCTCGCGCTGCGCGAAGTGTTCGGCCCGCGTGGGGCGAGCCTGCTGCAGGTGCGGACGCTGCTCGAGCTGTTGCGCGCGATGCGTGCGGCGGAGCCGATACCGGCCGAATGGTTCACCATCGTCGACTGGCGGGCATTCGAAGCCGACCTCGAGCGCGCGATCGCGGTCGGTCGCCGTCGCGATGGTCTGTGGCGAGAGCTTGCACCGCGCTGGCGGCGCGATCTGCTCGAACTGGATCTGGGCACGCTGGCGGCGAGCTACCGGCTGCACGCGGAGTCGTTCGCGTTGCTCCGTTGGTGGCGTCTGCGTCGCACGCGTCCGGTGCTCGTCGCCGTTGCCGCCGCGGCGCTGCCGCCGCCGATCGTGATCCGCGACGACCTCGATCGCGCGCTGCGCATGCGCGACGAAGAGCGCGCCCTCGCCACCTGTTCCCTGGCCGCCGCGGCCCTCGGTTTGGATCTCACGGCGGGAGGTTGCGATTGGGATGCGCTCGAACGCCGGTTGCATCAGGTGCGCGAACTGCGGCGGCTGGTGCTGGCGCTCGCGCCGGGAGACCTCGAACCGTCGCCGCAGGTGCTGGCGGCCGTCGCCGCCAATCTGGGCGAACGCAGCCGGGTGCGGGCTGCGGAGCTGTTCGATGCGCACGACGAGCTGGTCGCGGCGCGCACGCACGCGCAGCAGCTTCTGGACCTGTCGCTGGTCGATGCGTTCGGTGCGGATGACGAACCCGGTTACGCCGATCGCGTCGCGGACCGGGTCGCCGGCTGGCTGGCGAATGCGCCGGGATTGCGCGACCAGTGCGCTTGGCGCCGAGCTGCGGAGGGTGCGGAGCGGGCCCTTGTCGGGACGTTGGTCGCAGCACTCGCACACGGCGAGCTGTCGGTGCGGGATCTGTTGCCGTCTTTCGAGCGTTCGCTCTACGAAGGTTGGCTCGACCACGTACATGCCCGCGAACCGCAGTTGGCGCACTTTCGCGGCTCGGATCACGAGGCCGCGATTGCGCGCTTCGCCGAACTCGACCGGCGTGCGATCGAGTTGGGTGCCGAAGTCGTCGTCGCGCGGCTGGCGGCCAAGCTGCCGCAGTTGCGGGGCACCAACGTCGGTTCGAGCGAGCTCGGCGTGCTCGAGCGCGAACTGAAGAAGCGGCGTCGGCACAAACCGGTGCGGCGATTGCTGCACGAGATCCGAGGGTTGTGGCCGCGGTTGTCGCCCTGTGCGCTGATGAGTCCGTTGTCGGTCGCGCAGTTCCTCGATCGCGAGGCAGCGCGCTTCGACTTGGTGGTGTTCGACGAGGCCTCGCAGATTCCGATGTGGGACGCGGTCGGTGCGATCGGGCGCGGTGATGCGCTGATCGTGGTGGGCGACAGCCGGCAGTTGCCGCCGACGACGTTCTTCCAGCGCATGTCGCAGGGCGACGACCTCGATGAGGACCTTCCAGAGGATCTGGAGAGTGTGCTCGACGAATGCGGTGCCGCGGGTCTGCCGCGCATGCAGCTCGACTGGCACTACCGCAGCCGCCATGAGTCATTGATCGCGTTCAGCAACCACCACTACTACCGCAACCAGTTGTTGACGTTCCCGTCGCCGCAGCAGCGCGCGCCGGGATTCGGCGTGCGCTGCGTGCGCGTCGACGGTGTCTATGACCGATCCGGTTCGCAGCAGAACCGGATCGAGGCTGAAGCGCTGGTCGCGGACGTGGTCCGGCGGTTGCGCGACCCGGCACAACTGCAACGCAGCATCGGCATCGTGACGTTCAGCCGCGCGCAGCAGACGTTGATCGAGGACCTGCTCGATGCCGAACGTCGGCGCGATCCCGCGATCGATGCGGCGCTGACGCAGGCCGACGAGGAGTTGTTCATCAAGAACCTGGAGAACGTGCAGGGCGACGAGCGTGACGTGATCCTGTTCTCGATCTGCTACGGCCCGGATGCCGCCGGCAAAGTCTACGAGCACTACGGGCCGCTGAACCTGCAGGGCGGCGAACGGCGGCTGAACGTCGCGGTCACCCGCGCACGCTGCGAGTTGGTCGTGTTCACATCGCTCGCACCCGAGCAGGTCGCCAACCGCAGCGCCGCCACCGGGGCGCGTCATCTGCGTGACTTCCTCGACTATGCCGTGCGTGGCGAAGTGGCCCTGCACGCCGCGGTCGAACACGATCCTTCGCGCGACGTCGATTCGCCGTTCGAGGCGCAGGTGCGCGACGCACTGGTGCTGCGGGGGCACGAGGTGCACACGCAGGTCGGTTGTTCGGGTTATCGCATCGACTTGGCGGTCGTCGACCCCGAGACACCCGGCCGCTACCTGCTGGGCATCGAATGCGACGGCGCGACCTACCACCGCGCCGCTACCGCGCGCGACCGCGACCGCTTGCGCGCGGCGGTGCTGCTCGGGCTCGGGTGGCGGCTTGCGCGCGTGTGGTCGACCGATTGGTGGCAGGACCCCGACGGTGAGGTCGAGCGGCTCGAGCAGGCGATTGCCGACGCGACGGACGAGGTTCGTGATGCCGAGCCGGTTGTGCTCGAATCGCCCGCGGGCACGGCGGACGCGGAGCCGGTTGCGCCCGAGGATCCCGACGGCCCGCGCGATTACGAACTGGCGGACGTGGTGGCTCACCCCGACGATGGCGACACGGTCGCGCACGCACTGCGGGCGGAGGCGCCGGTCGTGTTCGATCGGCTGGCGCGTCGGGTGGCCGACGCGTGGCGGATCGGGCGCGTGACCGCGAAGGTGCGCGAGCGCGTGCGGCGCGCGTTGCCCGCCGCCGCCGTCGAGGACGACGGGGTGTGTTGGTGCGATGCCGAGCAGCGCGCGACCTTCCGCGGTTTCCGCGTGCCGGTCGAGGAACGTGCCGAACGCGACGTCGACGAACTGCCGGCAGTCGAGATCGACCACGCGATGGCTTGGCTGTTGCGCCAGCACCGCGCACTGGCGCAGGAAGACCTGCTGCGGGAGACTGCGCGCGTGTTCGGGATCCACCGACTCGGTAGCCGCGTGCGCGAAGTGATGACAGACGCATTGCAGCGGGTGCTCGCGTCGGAACGAGGCCGCGCCGACGGCGAGTTCGTGCGCTGCGTGGAGGACGAGTCGGTATGAAACCCCGCGAGCTGATCGCCACCGCCGGGATCCCCGGCCACCGTGGGGAGCTGCGCTGCTACTACCACGACGGCGACTACGAGGTCTGGGTCGACCACGTCGAACTGATGAGCACGCGCGTGTTCGGCTCCGAGGAACAGCTCGCCGAACTCGCGATCGCGCGCCTGGGCCACCGGCGGGCCCCGCGGGTGCTCGTCGGCGGCCTCGGCATGGGCTTCACCCTGGCGCGAAGCCTGGTCCTGCTCGGCGAACGGGCCTCCGTCGACGTCGCCGAACTGGTGCCGGAGGTCGTGCAGTGGAATCGCGAGCTGTTCGGTCACTGCGCCGGCCATCCGTTGCGCGATGCGCGCGTGAACCTGATCGAAGGAGACGTGCGTGAGGTCGTGATGGCGCGTGAGCACACCTACGACCTGATCCTGCTCGACGTCGACAACGGCCCCGAGGGCCTGTCGCGCCCCGGCAACGACAGCCTCTACAACCGCACCGGTCTGCTGCAACTGCGGCGTTCGTTGCGCCAGAACGGCGTGCTCGCTGTGTGGTCGTCCGCCGACGACCACAACTTCGAAGCGCGCCTGCGCAAGCACTTCGTGGTCGACGTGCACCACGTGCGGGCTCGCCGCACCAAGGGCCCGCGGCGCACGATCTGGGTCGGCCTGCGGCGGTGACCACTGCCCGAGATACCCGCTGCCCGCGGGCCGGGACTATGATGCCGCGGCCATGAGCCGAACCGAAGACGACCGCGAGCGAGTTCGTCCTGCGGAGGACGGCGACCCCGAGCGCATCGGCCCCTACCGGATCCTGAGCCGCCTCGGCGAAGGCGGCATGGGGGTCGTCTACCTGGCCGAGCGCCGCGAACCGATGCGCATGCGCGTCGCGCTGAAGGTCATGAAGCGCGGTCTCGACAGCGACGCGTTCCTGGCGCGCTTCGAGGCCGAGCGCCAGGCGCTTGCGCTGATGGAACACTCGAATATCGCCAAGGTCTACGATGCCGGTGTCACCCCGACCGGCCAGCCGTTCCTGGCGATGGAACACGTCAAGGGCGTGCCGATCACGACCTACTGCGACGACGCCAAGCTGACGATCCCCGAACGCGTCGAGCTGTTCGTGGCGGTGTGTTCGGCGATGCAGCACGCGCACAACAAGGGCGTGATGCATCGCGACCTGAAGCCGTCGAACATCCTGGTCAGTGTGCAGGATGGCAAGCCGGTGCCGAAGATCATCGACTTCGGCCTGGCGAAGGCTGTCGACCACCGTCTGGTCGAGGCGACGGTGTTTACCGAGCAGGGACAGGTGATCGGCACGCCCGAATACATGTCTCCCGAACAGGCCGGCGTCGGCGGATTGGATGTCGACGCGCGTACCGACGTGTTCTCGCTCGGCGTGTTGCTCTACCAACTCCTCACGGGCACGCTGCCGGTGACGCGCGAAGAGTTGCTGCGGCAGGGCTGGTTCGAGATGCAGCGCCTCATCCGCGAGGGGGAACTGCCGAAGCCATCGACCAAGGTGACGACTCTCGGTGACGGCGCCGAGGCCTATGCAAAGGCGCGACGGATGCCGTTGGGCGAGCTGCGTCGGTGCCTGCGCGGGGAACTCGACTGGATCGTCATGAAGGCGATCGAGAAGGAACGCAGCCGGCGTTACACGACCGTGCACGAGTTGGCGTCGGACTTGCTGCGGCACCTGCACGACGAGCCGGTCAGCGCGGGGCCGCCGTCGGCGACCTACGTGCTGCGCAAGACGTTGCGCAAGTATCGCGGACTGGTGACCGCGGTCGGGGCGGCGTTCGTGGCGTTGGTGGCCGGACTGGTGGTTGCGGCATGGCAGTGGCGGGTCGCCGAGGGCGAGCGCCTACGGGCGGATCAGCGCACGCGCGAAGCCGAGGACCTCAAGGCCGAACTCGCACGGCTCGTCGACAAGTTCAGCACTACCGGCACCTATCCGCGGCTGGTGGTCACCATGCGCCGACTGCTGCGCGAGGCCGAGCAGTTGCCGCCGGAAGGGTCGGCTGCGGTCGGCCGGTTCGAGGCCTGGATCGGAGCAGTTCAGGAATGGCGGCGGGAACTTGGTGGGGCCAGGCTGCCCGAACTGTTGGCGAAGGTGCGCGAGACCGGAGAGCGACGCGAGGGCGTCTGGTTGTTCCCGACGGTCGAGCAGCAGCTCGCCCACGACGCCCTGGTCGATCTGGTCGAGGGCGCCGACCGCCTCGTCGGCGATGGCGGATGGCTGCCGATCGTGCGCGCGAGCCTCGCTTGGTCGCGGCGAGTGAAGCGGGAGACGGTCGACGATCGGATGTTCGAATGGGGGGGAGCGGCGGCGGCGATCGCCAGCAATCCGGCCTACGGCGGTCTGCAGATCCGCCCGCAGGAGGGGCTCGTGCCGCTCGGGGTCGACCCGGAATCCGGGCTCTACGAGTTCTGGTTCGTCGAGAGTGGCGAGCGGCCGGAGCCGCTGGCCGACCAGGAGGGCCACCCGCTCCACGGGTTGAACCCCGAGCACGGCATCGTGTTCGTGCTGCTCCCCGGCGGCGAGTTCACGATCGGCACGATGACCGGCGATCGCAATGCCGGGCCCGAACGCCGGGTGACGTTGGCGCCGTTCTTCTTGTCCAAGTACGAGTTGACGCAGGCCCAGTGGCAGCGGTGGACCGGATGGAACCGCAGCCGCTACAAGTCCGGCAACCATCCGGCCTACGCCATGCAGTGGTACGAGGCCGATCGGGTGCTCCGGCGCAAGGGGCTGTCGTTGCCGACGGAGGCGCAATGGGAATACGCCTGTCGGGCGGGCACGAAGACGCGCTGGTACTGGGGGGATGCGAAGGCGGATCTGTTCCGCGACGGTCGCGGTCTGATCAACATCGCCACGGGCAAGGTGCCGGACGCCCTGTTGCTCTGGGACGTCGACGATCGGGGCACGCTCTACGACGACGGTGGCAGCGTGCACATGCGCGTCGGCTTCTATCCTCCGAACGGATTCGGACTGCACGAGATGCACGGCAACATCGCCGAGTTCGTGCGCGGCGTGCCGGTCGATCACTACCAGGGAGCCGTGTTCGCGTCCGGGGACGGCTGCATCATCGACGGCGTCAATACCGATCCCGAGGGCTCTCGCCGGGTCCAGCGCGGTGGTAGCTGGTACAAGCACGTCGGTGATGCGGAGAGCGCCGCACGTGTCTTCGTCGGCGCGGATGATCGCCTGGACAGCACCGGCATCCGCCCGGCGCGTGCACTCGTCCGGTAGCGCATGCCGCTGCGGGGCTCGTCCCAGCTACCGTCGGCGCAGCCGGAACACGAAGCTGCCCTGCTGATCCGACATCTGCTTGAACTCTGCGATCTGCAGGTTGCCGGCCCCGAACGACTGTTGGTCCATGCGTTGGGCGATCCTCGCGCTCAGGTAACGGGCGGCGATGAACTTCGCCGACTTGTCCGCCGGTTGGTCGAGCTCGGCCAGCAGCAGCTTGCAGAATGGGGATAGACCTCGGCCGTCGGCGGCGAGCTGGTTGGCACCGGTCGAGCAGAGGAACTCGCGGCTGAATCGGCGGCGGTGCCGGCCGCCGTCGGCGCCCCGGTCCTCTTGTCGGGGGCGCAGCGGTCGCCCGCGCCAGTTGTTCTCGGCGAACACCGCGCCGGAGTGGCAGCAGTCGAGGATCACCAGCACGTGTTTGGCGGCCATGCGGCGGATGCGGGTGGTGAGGGCGTCGCGCCGCACGAAGCCGGTGTCGAGCTCTACGTCCTTGCCGGCGTCGACCGCGCACAGCGCAAACGAATCACCGTGCTTGGTGCCGTGGCCGGCGAAGTAGATCAGCACTGCGTCTTCTTCCTCGGCGCGGTCGGCGAGCCGGTCCAGCTCTTCGAGGATCCGGTTGGCGGTCGCATCGGCGTCTTCGAGGAAGGTGATCGCTTGCGACGCGGTCCACTGCGCGTCGTTGCGGCGCAATACATCGGCGACCGCGTGGATCTCGCGCACCGGGTTCGCCAGCGGCGGCCAGTTCCGGTAGTCCTTGCCGATGCCGACGAACAGTCCGTGCACCCGGCGGTAGGTGTCGCCGTAGAGCTTGTCGTAGCCGGGGTGCGTCACCGCGACTTGGCTGCCTGGCTCGCCGCGGTCGCCGTTGGGGCGGTTCGAGAACAGGTCGCGCCCGAACACCGCGAGCAGCGAAAGGCTGGCGATGCCTGCCACCAGAAGGCCCGTGCGCGACCCGCCGCCGGTCTTTGCCCGCGTCTCGATGGCGCGCAGCGCATCCGCGACCTCGCGTGCGGTCGCATAGCGCGCCGTCTTGGCGTGCATCGCACAGGTGCGGATTACCGTCGCGAGCGCCTTCGGCACGTCCTCGTTGCGCCTGGTGAGGTCGGGCATCGGTTCGTGCCGGTGGCCGTCCGCGAACGCTTCCTCACCGGCAAGGCAGCGGAACAGTGTGCAGCCGAGTGCATAGATGTCGCTGCGCGGATCACTGCCGGTGCCCGAGACTTGCTCCGGCGCCGAGTAGTCCGGCAGATGTGGGCCGAGGTCGTCGCCGTCTCGGCCGCCGCGGGCGTGGGCCAGCGATGACCGCTGTCCGTGGCCGGAGAACTCCTTCGCGAAGGTGAACGAGGCGATCTGGGCTCTGCCGTCCGGCAGCAGCCGGATCGATCGCGGCCCGATCGCGCGGTGCACGACGCCATGGTAGTGCACCGCGGCCAGCGCTTCGGCGACGTCGATACCGAGCCGGATCGTTTCGTCGACGTCGAGCGGCCCCCGTGCGAGTCGCTCGCCCAGCAGTTCTCCCTGCGGCGGTTCGAACACGCACAGCGGTCCGGTCTCGGTCTGCTCCACCCATAGCACCGGCGCCACACCCTCGTGCTTGACCTTGGCCAGGGCGCGGGCTTCGCGCAGCAAGCGTTCCCTGACCGGCGCCGACCAGCCAGCCGACGCCTTGCCCGGCAGTTTGATCAACACGTCCCGGTCGAGCACCGTGTCGTGCGCATGGAACGTGCGTTCCAGCAGGCCGTCACCGAACTCCTCGACGCGCTCGAACCGGGGCGGCAATGGCGGCGGGGTGGTCATGGTGCGGATCAGATTACCGGGAACAGAGCGCAGCCGCCGCCGGCTGGCCGCACCGGTTTCTCCGCTCCCTCAGAACGTCCAGACCATCTCGACGAACGCGTAGCGCACGTCGCGGCCGCCGCGGGAGTTGGGTGCGCGATCGAGGAAGTCGCCGGCGGCGAGGTAGGCGCCGCCGCACTCGACGTACATGTTCTGTGGGATGAAGTCGTAGCGGGCGCGCAACTCGAACTGGTTGCCGACGTCCTTGCCCGAGGACCCGGTGGTGTCGACGATGCCGTTGGCGATCCACTGGTCGCGCGAGGACGCGAGGCGGAGGTTGCGGTAGGCGAGCCGCACCCAGGAACGGGGGCTGGGCTTGAATGTCAGGCGCAGTTCGGGCGTGTTGAAGTTGCTGCGCTGCACCAAGCCGTAGATGCCGGTCGGGGCGTACTCGAATCGAGGCGCACCGTAGAGGCGGTCGAAGCGGTTGTTGTTACCGTCGTTGGGGTCGTGGTCACCGGTGGCGTAGTCCCACGCCAGGCGGATCGTCGCGGCGCATTCGTAGTCGAAGGTGTAGCCGATCGACGCGTGTGCGAAGTACGCGGCGTGGTCGAGGTTCATGCCGTCGGCGCGCAACTGGGACTTGCCGAACTGATAGGCGAACTCGGCCTGGCCCGAGAAGCTGCCCCGCCGTTCTTTGCGCACGATGCGCATGCCGGGCATGAAGATGTCGACGTAGGGTTTGTTCGCGGCGCCCTGGTGCTTGCTGTAGACGTAGGTTTCCAGCGTGGCGCCGCCGCCCAGCGGCCGGCTGTGAAACAGGCCGGAGAAGGTCAGGTCCTGGTCCTGGTCGTCCCATTCGAAGCGATTGTCGCGCAGCGCCGAGGTGTCGGTCGGGCGGCGGTTGACCGGCATCGTCCAGAAGGCGCGCGTCGTGCTCCCGTCCTCGCCGGTCCACAGGTAGTCGACACCGGTGAAGTTGTTGACCGTGTTGCGATAGACGTTTCGGATTACGAAGCGGCGGCTGCCGAGCGACATCGTGTAGCGGCCGACCAGCAGCCGATGCTTGCCTGCGAAGGCCGTGCCGAGGTCGTACTTCGCATGCGCCTGGATGAAGTCGGTGACGTTGCTGAAGGCCGTGCTGGCGAACGACGTGTCTTTGCCGCCGAACGCGCGCGAGTCCATCATCTCGAGCGTGCCGGAGACCGGGTGGAAGTCGACGTCGGCACGCAGGCTGGTGCGGGTGAACCACTGGTCGTCGGTCTCGGGTTGGTTCGGTCGCGGCTGACCGTTGATCGACTCGAAGCGCGTGCGCTGGATGCCGCTGACGTGCAGCCAACGCGGCGTGCCGATCGCGGCATCGAGCCGCCACGGCTCGGGTCGGGGAGGGGTTGCGCCTTGGGCGGCGAGCGACGGCAACAGCGTCAGCAGCGCGAGTGGCGAAAGGATTGCGGACGGAGTCCGGTTCACGGTTCGTTGTCGGGAGGGTTGCAAGCAAGAGGGAAGGCGCGGAGTCCGCGCAACAGGTGGATCGTGGCCGCCGCGAGTTGCGGGTAGAACGGGAGGTCTCGGCGGCTGGCGGTCGCGTGGAGCACCGGCACCGCCCAGTCCAGGTGCTGGTCGGTGATGCGGGCGACGAGCTCGGGCCGGGTCGTGGCGAGTTCCGCCCACAACAAGAGGATGCAGCCGATGTGGTCCGGTGGCGCATTGCGCGCGCCCGCCGCCAGTTCCAGGCCGGCGGCTTTGGCGAGCGCCCGCACGGCTGCCGCAGGGTCACCGTCGTACTTGCCGTCGCGCACCAGGGATTGCACCGGTGGCGGGCCATCGTCGGGGTGCAGGAAGCAGGCGAGCCATGCGTGGGCGAGTTCGTCGGCATCTGCGGCGTCGGGAACCTCGACGCCGACGGCGCCGAGCGCCTCGCGAACCTCGGTCTGCTGCAATCCGCGCAGCGTCGCGGGGTCGAGTTCGCGCACCAGCAGCCGCCCGAACAGTCGGGCGGACGCGGCGAGTGCGGCAACGTCGTCGTCGGCGTTCACGTGACCTTGGTGAGCTTGACGACGGTGCTGTTGAAGGCTTGCTGGCCGGAGATCGGGTCGGGCGCGATCGGCAGCACGTTGTTCTGCGCCCAGCCGCTGCCGGTGTTCTTGATCCACTTCTTCGGGTCACCACCGGAACGATCCTCCCACCACATGTTGCGTTCCCAGTCGGCGTCGCGCATCGCGGCGTTCTCGTAGCCGGCCCGCTCGTCACCGAGCTCGCGGTGGCGCTTGGCTTGGGCTACCGAGGTGTAGGCGAAGTGGCCGAGCGAGTTGCTGATCGCGATCGCGCGCGGGTGCACCGCGCGGGTCACGTAGACGGGGAGTTCGAGCTCGCCGTCGACCTCTCCGTGGCCGAGGCCGAGCTTCGGCGCCATGCCGTCGATGTGCTTGCTGCGGAAAGCCTTCAGCGACACGAAGTCGCCGTCCTTCAGCCCGAATCGCGCGGCGGTGTCCGGATGGATCCACGCCGGATTGCTGTGCACGATCTCACTGCACCACTTCAGGTTCGCGGTGCGGCCGTGGTTGTGCACGTTCCACTTGAACGACGTCATCACCAACTCGTCGTCGGCCAGCTCCTGGTGCTCCTCGACCGCGGTCCACGTCGGCCACGCGGGCAGCTCGTATTCGTGCCCCTGGTGGTGGGCCGGTCGGTTCTTGCCCTTGCTGTTGGCCAGTGCGGTGAGTTGCGACACGTCCTCGTTGCGGCC
>DRKG01000186.1 GCA_011051855.1 bacterium
GGTCGGCGTCGACGTCCCCGGGGAGCTGGCCCGCGACGTAGACCGGACCGGTCACGCGACCGAGCCCGAGCACCGCGACACTCGGCCCACCGCCGGCGCCGAGCGCCCGCACCTGCCACGCATCCTTGTCGACGATCGCAGCCGCGACCTCGACGGTGCCCGGGTTGGTCTGCTGCACGGTAGCCGTGACCCGCATGCGCGTCGTCGTGTCGCCCTTCAGCACCAGACCGTTCAGCACCACCGGCACTTCCTGGCACGGCTGGATCGCCGGCAGACCGCCGACCGTGGTCACGACGGCGCCATCGCGAAGCACCTGCACACCGACGACGTTGCTCGCATCGGCGCCATGGCCGGTCACGAACAACTGCAACGCATCGACGACCAAATCGCGCGGCGTCAGGTTCACCAGGTCGAACGTCAGGAGATCGACCTCGCCGTGGTCGACGAAGCGCACGTCGCCGGGGCTGCTGACCGGCTCGACCGCCAAGCCTTCGCCGAGGTCGGTCAGCAGATCGAACTGCAACAACACCCCATCCTCGGCGCCGAACAGCTGCCCCTGGCGCGCGATCGGCGCCACCGGGAAGTCGAACGAGTAGCTGAAGCCGGCGGCCGTCGCGAGGCCGTTGTCCTCGAACTCGACCGCGAGCAGCGAGTCCTGCCCCACGCCGCCGAAGTAGCTGGCCCACGACATCGTGGTGGCGGCGGTGTCGTAGAGCGCGGCGAAGCCATCGATGCTGCCGCTGCCGAACTGGGTCTGGGGTGCGCCGACCGTGACCGGGAAACCGGCACCGGCCTCGCCCACGACCATCATGCCGAACTGCGACAGGTCGAGATCGCGCACGCGGTCGTTGCCGCCGCCGCCGATCCACGTCGAATGCAGCAGCGTCTGGCCGAACACCGAAATCCGCGACAAGAACCCGTCGTAGTCGCCGCCGGCGACCTGCTGCGGCGCGCTCGCCGTGACCGGGTAGTTGGCCGAGTTGGTGAAGCCGCCGATCCAGACCGAGCCGTCGGTGGCGAACTTGACCGTCTGCGCGGCGTCCTCGTCGGCCCCGCCCATGTAGGTCGAGAACACCGCCGTCGCCGCGTTCGCGCCCAACCGGGTGACGATGGCGTCGATCCCGCCCGCGTTCGTCGGCCGAACCACGTTGGTCGTCGTCGGATAGTCGGCGCTGTAGGTCCAGCCGGCGACGACCAGATCGCCGGTAGTGGCTTCGAGGTCGACCGCGAGCAACTGATCCGACGCCGTTCCCCCGAGGAACGTGCCGAACGGCATCGCCTGCCCGCTCGGAGCGACGGCGAGCACGAAGCCGTCCGACTGCGCCGAGGGCACACCCTGGAAAGCGGGCTGGAAGCCCCCGGCCGGCATCGGGAAGTCGTCGGACGACGTCCAGCCGACGACCGCGGCATCGCCGTTCGGCAGCAGCAACACGTCCTCGGCAACGTCATCCTGGCTGCCGCCGAGGTAGGTCGACGCCAGCAGCGCGCTGCCGTCGGCGGAAAGCCGCGACACGAACGCGTCACCGACCTCGATGAAGATGCTGGCGCCCGCGTACGCAGACTGCACGGCACCGGTGGTGGTCGGGAAGTCGAGCGAGTTGGTGAAGCCGACCACGGTCGCGATCTGCGCGCCGTCGACCGCGACCCCGCGCACCTGTTCCTGCGCGCTGCCGCCGAGGTAGGTCGCGAACGTCAGCGCCTGTCCGTCGTCGGTCATGCGCACCACGAAGGCGTCGTTGCCGCCGGTCTCCGCAAACGCGCCAGTGGTGGTCGGGAAGTCGGTCGAACCCGACCAGCCCACCGCCCAGATGCCCTGGCCCGGCTGCCACTTGATGTCGTGGATGCGGTCGGTTGCACCACCGCCGAGGAACGACCCCCAGACGACCCCGGGGTCGACGACGGTCGCCGCGTCGGGGTCGAGAACGTCGACCGCGCGAAAGCCGTAGCGCCGGGTTCCGAGCAGCTCGAACGCGATCTCGACCGGCCGGCGGCCGCTGCCGTCGATCTGCCAGGCGACCGGCGCCTCCTGCACCAGTTCGTGGCGGCCGTCCGGCGTCGACACCGTCGCGACCAGCCGACCGCGATCGTCGAGACGCAGGCAGTCCACGCCGTCACATTCGGCCACGAACCGCGATAGATCCGCGCCGGCCGCAAGCAACAGGTCGTATTCGAAGGCGCCCGCAGCCCCAGCGCGCAACGGACGGAAGTGCACGTCGATGCCCGGATGGACCTGCTGCATCGTGACCGACGCAAACGCCGGCACGTCGGTGACATGGCGGTCGACCGGTCCCTTCAGGAAGTGGTGCCGGCCGCCGAGTTCCTCGCCGGTAGTGAAGCCCTCGGTGGTCGCGCCGACGAAGCGCGTGCGCACCACCGCGCCCGTGCAACGGCGACCGGGTCGCCGTTCGTCCTCCTGCGACCATCGCTCGAGCCGCAGCGAGAAGCCGTCGTCGGTCAGCCACGCGCTGGTGTCGCCGAGCACGGCGAAGCGCGCGGTCGGGTGCCACTGTCCGCGGTTGGGCACGAACCGGGTCGCGGCCAGAGCCGACAGGCGCGGCAACGCCGTCGGGGCAGCCGCATCTTCACCCAGCCCGGGCGCGGGCCGAGCCGTCGGCGACGGACTGCACACCGCCAGCGCGACGGCACCGGCGGCAAGGATGGCAAGCGGGATCGCACGCATGTTCTGGCCGAGAAGCATATCAGGCGAGGTGCCCGACCGGGGGCGGCCGTGTCGTGTTGGGACAGCGAAGAAGCAGCCGGTGGCATCGGCCGGCCCGCGATCAGTCGTCGTCTTCGCCCAGCTTGACCGCGTTGGCGCCGGACACGCCCATCGCCTTGAGCACGTTGCGCTCGAGCCGGCGCTCGAGCCGGCGGAGCGTACGCGAGTCGGCACTCTCGAGCGTGATCGAGCCGCCTGCGACCGACCCGTGGCCGCCGCACGAACCGTCTTCGCCCTCGATGCCGGCCTTGATCAGGCTCCAGGCGTCACCGCCGGGCTGGGTGCGCACCGACACGTAGTAGCTCTGGCCGACCAGGCCGCCGCAGAACACCGCCCGCGTGCCTTCCATGCGCAGCAATAGGTCCGCGACCTCGGCGACCATCTCGGCGCTGGGCGTGCGGCCGAGCGAGCACAGGGTCAGGCCGTCGTACAGCCGCACCTTGCTGAGCGCGTCCTTCAGCGTGCGGAAGTAGGCGACCGGCAGGTTCGGGTTGGTGATCGCGGCCAGGCGCTGGCGGTCGATGTGGTGCGACAGGAACTCGAACACCTGCACGTCGAAGTCGCTGACGTTGCGCGACAGGTCGGCGGTGTCGGTGCGGATGCCGTAGGCGAGCGCGGTGGCGGCCCGCGTGCTCGGCACGACGCCGGCGTTGAGCAGGTGGCCGGCCACGATCGAACTGGTGGCGCCGACATCCGGGCGCACGTCGACGAACGCGGTCACGTCGGGATCGATCGCCGCATCGTCGCAGACGTGGTGGTCGATGACGATGTCCACGGTCGTTCCCGCCGGAACGAACGTGTGGCCGAAGCCCGGCTGGGTGTCGACCAGTGCGACACAGTCGAAATCGGCCAGCTTGACGGTGTCGAGCCGATCCATCTCGATGCCGAGTTCGCGCACCATCGCTTGGTTCTCGGCGCGCAGGATCTTGCCGGTGATCGCCAGCTTGCTGTCGACGCCGGCCGCCAACCGCGCGAACTCCTGCAAGCCGACCGCGCCGCCGAGCGAATCGGGGTCCGGGTTGTTGTGGGTCAGCACCAACAGCCGCTGCCGTGTCCTGAGCAGGTCACGCAGCAGTTCGGTCCTGGCAGCGCCGGTTTGAGCTAGCTTGGCCAAAAGGGATGTGGTCATCGGGGACGTGCCGGAGGGCTCGGGACCGCAATACGCCCTGCATCGGTCGATCGGCCGAGATCACTTGTGTCACAGGCCGTACTTGTCGAGACAGGAGCGCATGCCGGCAAGTTCTCCGGGGGTGACCGAGAGATCGAGTTCCAGCACGACCGGGAGGGGGCTCCCGGTGCGGGGTACATAGGTGGCGCACAGGCCGTAGTCTACCCCACCGGCGCCCGGCGGCAGGTAGAGGCCATCCGGGGAGGCGTCCCCTAACGTCATTCCTTGCAACCGGTTACCGAACGTCTCCAGCCAGATGCCCTGCGCCTCGCCGAGAATCTGTTCGCGCCGGGCGCAAAGCGCGGCGTCGTGCCAGTAGCCGAGGCGCCGGCCGCCGAGGTCCTCGACGATGTCCTGCAGCGCCTCCGGGTCGAGCACGGCCCGCAGGCTCCGGCTCTGGGTTACACAGAAATGCATGTCCGGAAAGGACTTGACGATCGAAAACAGCTCGCGGCAGGCGCGGTCGACGGCGGCGTCGCGGCCGACCTTGCGCCGCGCGAGCAGGGCGTGGGCGCGTTCCTGGTTCCAGTCGTAGCCCGGCTCGCCGACGTCTTCGGCTTCGATCTCACCGGGGATTCCAACCACCCCGAGGTCGAGCACCACCCGCGGCGTGCCGAGCTCGCGCGCCACCCGCACGGCGTCCGCCACGGCCCGGTGCGCCACCGAGCGCTCCCCTTCGGAGTGTGAACACAAGGCGGCCGTGCTCGAACGTTCGTCGACCGGGTTGTTGCCGCGCACGACCGGAAACGCGACCGGCAGATCGGCCGCGGCCGCACGCAGCGCGGACCACGCGACCGGACGCGGTCCCGGCGAAGCCGCCAAGCCCCCGAAGCCGTTGTCGAGCACCGAAACCAAGAGAGCGTTCGGGTCACTCGGCCCGTGCACACTGGCCCAGGCCGACGCGAGGAATCTTTGCACCTGCATGTTGAGCGTTTTCCAGAATGGCGCCGACGGCGCTACTCTCCAGATTCACCCGACGCTTCGTCGAATCCAAGACCTGAGGTGCCCCCGATGAACAGATCCCTCGTTGTCACGCCCATGATCGCGCTGTTGTGCAGCATCGTCGGCTGCCGTGCGCAAGACGAGCGCCGCGAACTGAAGAACTCGATCACCCGCTTGGAGCAGAAGCTCGAGGCGACCGACCGCTACCTGAACAACCTGCAGAAGGAGACTTCGGTCGCGCGCGACGCGCACCTGCAGGAGCTGCGGCAGAAGGACGCCGAGATCTCGAAGCTGCGCGGCGTGATCGAGCGCCAGGAGGCCGAGCTGAAGCGGCAGCACGAAGAGCTCGAACGCGAGCTGCGCGCGCGCGAGGAGCAGTTCCGCCGCGCGAGCGAAGCCCACCAGAAGGACAGGCAGCGCACGGAGGAGAAGGCCCACGAGGCCGTGCGCAACCTCGAACACCGTTTGCAGGAGGCACAGCGACACGCCGAAACGGAGCGCGCGCGACACGAAGACGCACAGCAGCGCTTCGAGCGCCGCCTGCACGAACTCGAAGGGCAATTGGCGAAGACGACTGCCGCGCGCGACGAGCTGGCCGCCAAGCTCGAGCACACCCAGCGCCGCGAGCACGAAAGCCGCGATCGCGCCATCGAGCAACTGCGCCGCGAACGCCAGGCCGTCGAGAAACTGCGCGCCGCCATCGAAAAGGAGATCGTCGCCGCCCACCGCTCACGAGAGCACCGGGAGGCCGCCGTGGTCGCCAAGCTGAAGTTCCAGAACGCCAAGCTCGAAAAGGAGCTCGTCGTGCTGCGGGAAAAGCTCGAATCAACCGTGGCCAAGTCCGGGAAAGCGACCGCCCGCGCACCCCGCGAACCGAGCGACGGCGCGCACGAAGTCGAAGGCCAGACCGTCACCGGCGTCGGCACCCTGATCATCCACGCCGAAGACGGCACCGTGAACGTGCACATCCACGGCGGCACACCGCCGGCCCCGAAGGTCACCCAGAAGGCCACCCCGAAGGCACCCAAAGCCCCCCGCCGCGCAATGCGCATGCACCGCCCCCGCAGAAGCGGCAAGGGGCACGGGGCGGCGAAGAAGATCAACTGACGGCCGCGGCGCCGCAATGGATGGGGAATGCGCTGCGGTCGAGACCGACCGCTGGCGCGGCGGCGCGGCGTCTGGTAGACTTCCCCGTGCACGAAAGAGTTGGGCCGACGCCCATGCCAACCTGCCCGCTCGGGCAAGGTGGACCGCGACAGCGAGTGTGGCTCCGATGGGAGCAACGAAGCGAGCGAAACGCGTCGACCCCGCCCACCGTGCCGGGTGTCCGCGCCCGTGGTCCGCGGGCGTCGCCGATTTAGTGACTACTTGCAGGGCGACTCACCAAGTGCTGCTAAAGCGTCGGTGGTGCGTCTGAGTCCGGGCATCGCCGCGCGAGCGGTGATCCGGACGACACGTACCTGATGCAAAACCCTGTTGAC
>DRKG01000187.1 GCA_011051855.1 bacterium
CAAGCTGACCAAGCGGTTCGGTCCGTGGTACTACGTCATCGACAAGACCCTGTTTGACAAGCTGAAGCCGCAGCGCTCCGACTTGGTCAAACCCAAAGAATCCGACGAGGAAAAAGACAAGAAGTAGTCCCGTACCGAACCCGGTACAATCAACAACCACCTGCGCATTTACGCCCGGGTGTTATTGCTGGGTGAGTTGGCTTTTTCACCCGGTTCCGTACCCAACCCGAGGAGGCCACGATGTCGAGAACCGTTCTCGCCGCCGCGCTCCTGTTCGTCAGCCCGGTTGGGCTCGTTGCTCAGAGCGACGAGCCGGCCCGCGCGACGCAGGATCCGCAGGCGGCCTACAACGAGCTTGTCAGGTCGTTTGCGAAGGCCGTGGAGGCCTGGCAGGACGAACTGCAAGCCGCACTGAAGAAGCAGGAGGAGGGCGGCCCGCGCGTGCCGCGCAAGGCCTACCGTCCGCCGACGAAGTCGTTCATCGCGACCGCGCAGGAGCACGCGCAGGAGCTCGCGGGCAGGGACGAGGCGGTGATGTTCCTCGGCTTCATCCTGAAGAATGCCAGCTCCGAGCGCAACGCGATCAAGTGGGCGGTCAAGACGCTCAACAGCGACCACGCGGACAGCGCCGCGATCGCGGACGTCGTCGATTACCTGCCGATGGCGGCGACGAAGGGTGCTGGGCGCAACGCGACGAAGTTGCTCGGTCGCATTGCCGAGCAGCACGGCGACGCCGAGGTGCGCGCGAAAGCTCTGCTGGCCCGCGCGGCCTTCAAGACCGAGCGCGGTGACAGCTCCGGTGCGATCGCCGATCTGAAGGCGGTGCAGTCGGTCAGCAAGGACGAGGACTTGCTCGCCGAGGCCAAGGACCTGCTGGCCGAGGTGCAGAAGTTCGCGATCGGCGCGGTCGCGCCCGAGATCGAGGGGGTCGACACCGACGGCGTCGCATTCAAACTCAGCGACTACCGCGGCAAGGTCGTTCTGCTCGACTTCTGGGGATTCTGGTGAGGCCCTTGCCGGGCCATGATCCCGCACGAGCGGTCGCTCGTGGAGAAGTGGAAGGACCGCCCCTTCGCGCTGATCGGCGTCAACAGTGACGGCACCGACACCGAGAAGGGCCTGGCCGAGTTCAAGGCGAAGGCGAAGGAGATGGGCGTCACGTGGCGGAGTTTCCGCAACGAGGGCACCGATCCGCCGATCAGCGAGACCTGGCGCGTGCGCGGTTGGCCGACGCTGTACTACATCGATCACGAAGGCGTGATCCGGCACAAGGACATCCGCGACGAAGCGCGCATGGAGAAGGTGCTGGACGAGATGATCACCGCCGCCGAAGAGGCAGCGAAGAAACAGAAGAAATAGCGGCGAGCGGCAGTCGCGCGGTCTTGACCCCCTGGTCGGTCCACGCGATCAGCAGTTCGTCGCCGGCCCGGAGCATGCGCGGGAAGCCGTTGGCGCGCGCGGTGCCGGTGTGGGCGATCGTGACCGTGGCGCCGATCTTGCCGTCGGCTCGCACGTGGCAGACGCGGATTACCCCGTCGCCATCGTCGACTCCAAGCCAACTGACCACCGCACCGCCATCATCGGTGAGTTCGACGTCTGTGCGCCCGATCGGGGTAGCGGCGTCGATCGTGACCGCCCGTGGGAAGGTGGCGCCACCGTCGGTGGAGAGGGCCATCTGCACCCGCGCGCTGCCGGATCCCGTGAACCACGCGATCGCGACACGGAGGCCTTGCGCGGTGATCGCCGGGCCGTTGACTGGACAGCCACCGATCGTCCAGTGGTCTTCGCCAATCACCTTCGGGGCCGACCACTCGCCGTCGATCCGGCGCACGATCGAGATGTCGCGCACCTCCCGGTCCGAGCGGTCGCGGTAGGCGACGATGGGACCGTTCGCCGTGAGCGCCGCCGACGTCTGGCAGCACTCGCAGACCCGGTCGTCGAGCAGCACCTCGGCAGCCAGCGAACCATCGGGCCGGATCTCGGTGCAGCGCAGTTGCATGTTGCCGCGCGTGCCGTCACCGCTGCCGGGGAGTTTGCGCCCGTCGAGCCAGAATGCGAGTGCCGCCCCGCCGGATGCTGGCAGCAAGGACACGAATCCGTGCTCCGTGCGCACGCCATCGCGATGAGGCTTGACGGGACTCGACCAGCGTTTGCCGTCCGGCGAACGCGCAACCAGGACATCGTAGTCGTAGGACCCCTCTCCGCTGCGCTCGAGCCAGTGCGCGAACAGTGAGCCGTCCTCGAGCGCCAGCAGAGCCGGGAAGTCGGCCCAGTTGACGAACCAGTCACGGCCCGAAGCGATCGTCGCCGGTTCACCCCAGCGCCCGTTCCGCCAGCGCACGAACCGCAGGCGATGCCCGCCCGCCGTCGGCTCGACCCAACTCAACAGCGCGCCGCCATCGGGTGTCGGCGCGAGGTTTGGTGCGCTGCCGCGTGCGGCGCTCGGCAGCGGCACGACGACCGCCTGGCACCTCAGCGCGGCGGCTGCCAGCAACAGGAGGGATGTGGTGAAGGTCCGGCGCATGCCTGCATTGTTGCCGAGGCGGGAGGATGTGGCGACCCGACGGTCCGTCTCTGCGACGATTCGTCCGTCAACGTTTGTTCGGCCCCCAGCGCGGCTCTTCGAGCTCGCTCTCCCAGGCCGCGATCCGCTGCGAGAGTTCCGCGACCAGTTCGGGATGCTCGGCGGCGAGGTCGTGCGTTTCGCTCAGGTCTGTTTCTAGGTCGAAGAGAAAGGGGCCGGGATCGCTCTTGCCGCGCCTGTGGACCAGCTTCCACTTGCCGGCGCGGATGGCGACCGGCCCGTCCGGGCCGAGCGAACGCCAGAACAAACTGCGCTCGGCGAACGCGGCGTCGTGCCCCTCGATCAACGCGAGCAGGCTTTCGCCATCGAGGTGCGCATCCTTCGGCGCCTGGGCGCCGGCGGCCGCCAGGAAGGTCGGCAGCAGGTCCAGCGAGATCACCGGCGCGTCGATCACAAGCCCGGGCTGGATGTGGCCGGGCCAGCGCATCGCCATCGGGACGCGCACACCGCCCTCGAAGAGCAATCCCTTGCGGCCTCGCAGTGGGCCGTTGCGCGCGCCGCTCTGCGTCTGCCCACCGTTGTCGTTGGTGAAGACGACCAAGGTGCGTTCCGTGAGGCCGTTCTCGTCGAGCGCGTCGAGGACCTTGCCGACCGCGCGATCGAGGCCGACGAGGAGACCGAGGTTCTTGCGACGCTTCTTCGCCGCGATCTCCGGGACACGCGCCAGGTCCTCATCGGTGGGCTGGAGAGGTGAATGGGTCGCGGTGAACGAGACGAATAGGAAGAAGGGCTTCGCGCGCCGCTCTTCGATGAAGCGCACCGCAGCGTCCGCGAAACGGTCGGTCACGTAACCCTGCTCGGGCAGCGCGCGACCGTTCTCCTGGATTACACGGTGGGGGGTGGCTCTCTCGAGCGGTCGATAGCTTCGTGATCCCTGCAGGAGGCCGTAGAACCAGTCGAAGCCGCGCTGATTCGGTTGATAGGGTTCGGGGTAGCCCAGATGCCACTTGCCGACGAGCGCGGTCGCGTACCCCAGCCGACCGAGGTGGTCGGCGATCGTGCGTTCGTCGAGGTCCATCCCGCCCTTCATGTAGCCGGGCGGGAGGTTCATCTCGTGGCCGAAACGCTGCTGGTAGCGCCCGCACATCAATCCGGCGCGCGAGGGCGAGCACACGCATCCGGTCATGTAGGCCGCGTCGAAGCGAACCCCCGCCCGCGCGATCGAGTCGATCCGCGGAGTCAGCCTCGCGGCCTCGGGATCGCAATCAGGCTGGAAGCCGAAGTCGGCCCAACCCGCATCGTCGGCGAAGAGGACCACGATGTTCGGTGGCACGGGAGCACCGGATCCCCGTTGCGCCGCGAGCATGGCGGGAAGGGCGAGGAGAGCAGCGGCGAGGAGGCTTGGTCGCATGGTGTCGTCATGCGGGGCGGGGCTTGGTGCGGTCCTGCCAGACTCGTCGAATGCCCCCCAGGGCTTTCGCGGGTGGGCGGGAACGGTGTGCGAGACCGTGGCGCGCCAGCCCCCCCGACAAACTGGTGGGCAGGAAAACTGGTGGGCAGGGGCGGATTTGAACCGCCGACCCTGGCATTTTCAGTGCCATGCTCTACCAACTGAG
>DRKG01000188.1 GCA_011051855.1 bacterium
CCGGCGGCACGGTGACCCGCGCATAGAGAAACGCGACACGGCTTCGCTGCACCAGCGCCGCGCTGGCGGTCTGCGGCACCGGCGGAGCGATGCGCAGATCGCGCACCAGCGGCTCGTCACCCTGCCAGGCGACGCCCGGCGCGCCAGCGCGCAGCGCGCCATCGAGCGCTCTGAGGACCGGCTCGTCGTCGAGGAACGCACTCAGGCGAAAGCCCTCGAGTTGCAGCATCAGGGTCGGCGCCGCCGCCAACCGTTCCAGTTCGGCGCGAGCGAGCACCACGTGGTCCGAGTCGAGCCAACGTTCCAGAGTGGCGACCCGGCGCTGCCAGTCGATCGCGAACAGGTAGCGGCCCTGCCCATCGCGGCTGCGACCGACGAGGCCGAACGTGCCCCGTTCGCGCGCTTCCACGGTCGCCTGCACGCGATAGTCGCCCGGCGCGTCTTCGCCGGCGACGGCCGTGCGCACGCGCAGACTGTCCCCCTCGATGCCGCGCCGACAGACCGAGTCCTCGGCGAGTCGGAGCTCGCGCGCGCGCTCGGCTGCCCGCTCGCGCGCCCGCGGCTCCCGTTCACACGCGACGACCACGTGCGCCCCGGCTTCTGCCGGAAACGCCAGCGATGCCGGCTTGCCCCCGCCCTGCACCGGAAAGTGCACCTGGATCTCGCCACCCTGCTGCACGACTCGTGCCCGCGTGCGGGCGCCGTGCACCTGCCAGTCGATCTGCGCGTGGCCGACCGCCGCCAGCATCGCGATCGCGACCGCCGAACGCATCACTCGACCGCTCCGTTCTCGCGCAGCATGTTGCAGAACATCGCCCCCTGCTCGCGAGCGTCGTCGAGCGCGACATGGGTGTAGGGCAGATCGTCGCGCCAATGCTGCGGCAACGCACCGCTGACACAATCGCGATATGGGCGCTTGAGCATCGCCATCGCATACGACTTGATGTCGAGCGCCGAGTGCCCGAACGGCGAGTCTCCGACGAACTTCTGCAGATACCAATAGATCCACATGAAGTCGAACGCGGCCGGCTGCGCGACCAGCACGATGCGCCCCGGCAGCGCCCGCAGCCACCTCGCGTAGTCCGCCATCGCAACCGCCGGATCCCGCGGATTCTCGCGCGCCTTCGCCAAAGACTCGCGATGGTTCTCCCACCAAAGCATCGTGCGCGGGTGCGGTTCGGCGTCGGGCAACGGCCGCAGGTTGACCGCGAACTCATCCACCACGGACTTGTCGGCGCGTAGCGCGACCGACGCGAAGCTGAGCATCGAATGTGGTCCGGGGATCGGACCGTCGGCTTCGATGTCGGTGCTGACATAGATCTCTTCGGGCATCGGCATCCGCCATCTTGCCGCAGGCTGGCCCCGACTGCAGGTATCGGTCTCACGTAAAGGTGAAGGGCCGGTGCGTAAGCCGACGGAGCAATATCGGATCCCGCCCGCGCGTGGCGCCTGCAGGGGGTAGCATTCCTCCTCACCCTCCCCCGTAGCCATCGCCCCACCATGATCCCACGCAGTCACATTCTCTCGTTGACGCTCTTGTCGACGGCACTCGTCGCCCCGCTTGCGGCACAGACTCTGGAGCCTCCGTTCGACGTCGACTACTCCTACATCGACCTCGGTGCCGTCACCGGCGTTCCGGGCAACCTCGGCGGCCTGACGTTTCTCGCCAGCGACCCCAACACGCTCCTGATCGGCGGTTCGGCAAACACCGGCAGCGGGGCGATCTACTCGGTGCCTGTCACTCGTGGCCCACTCGGTCACATCACGGCACTCGGCACCGCGACCCTGTTCGCGACCTGCCCCAACATCGATGGCGGACTCACCTACGGTCCGGGCGGCGTGCTCTTCGCAACCGGCTACAGCAACAACACGCTGCTGCAGTTCCTGCCGGGCAGCACCGCACCCGACTTGGTGACCAACCTCGGCACCTTCGGCATCGGCGGCAGCGTCGGCACCTGCACATTCGTGCCGGCGGGATGGCCCGGCAGCGGCCAGTTCAAGGTCGCGTCGTACAGCGCCAACACCTGGCACACAGTCGACATCACGGCCAACGCCGCCGGCACCTACGACGTGCAGGGCGCGACCGCGGGCATCGCGATCAGCGGCGGGCCCGAAGGCATCTTGTACCCGCCCCCGGGCTCGCCGCAGCTCCCGGACTTCTCGACGGTCATCGTCTCCGAGTACAGTTCCGGCAGCATCGCTGTCTACGACCTCGATGCCAACGGCGACCCGATCGCGGCTACCCGGCGGCCGATGATGACCGGTCTGAGCGGCGCCGAGGGTGCAGTCGTCGACCCGGTGAGCGGAGACATGCTGTTCTCGACGTTCGGCGGCGGCAACCGGGTGATCGTCGTGACCGGCTTTGCCGCATGTGGCTTCTATCAGACCTACGGGCTGGGCTGCGGCGGCGCGAGTGGCGCACCGCAGATCGCGGGCACGGGTTGTCCGGTTCCCGGCGCGCCGATCACGATCGACATCACCGCCGGCCCGCCCAACGCGATGGGCGCCCTCGGCCTGGGCTACCAGATGGCCAACGTGCCGATCGTCAACTGCACGCTCCTGATCGACGTCAGCCCGACCGTGACGATGGTGCTCGACGCTTCCGGCGCGGGTTCCTACGCCACCACCATCCCGAACAACCCGCTGTTCCACCAATGGCATGGCTACTGGCAGGCGGGATTCTTCGACGCAGGCGCCCCGTTCGGCGTCAGCGCCACCGCTGGGCTCGAACTGCTGGTGCAGTGACCCGCCCGGCGCGTGCAGCTTCCTCGCCGACCTGACGTCCGCGGGCGAACGCCAGCGACCGCGCTTCCTTGGCCGCGCGGCCGTCGCTATCCTATTCGCCCCCGAAACGAGGAATCTGCATGAGCTTCACCCACAAAGGCCGCGAAATCCGCAAGGTCGCCGTCATCGGTTCGGGCCAGATCGGTCCGGACATCGCCCTCTACTTCACCAAGGTACTGAGCCCGTTCGGCGTGCAGACGGTGGTCGTCGACGTCAGCGAAGATGCGCTCGCCGGCGGCCGTAAGAAGCTCGAGAAGAAGGTCCAGAAGGGCGTCGAGACCGGCGCGTTCAGCGAGGAGCAACAGGCCCGGATGGTCGGCTCGGTCGCCTGGACGACCAACTACGACGACCTCAAGGGGGCCGACCTGGTCGTCGAAGCCGCGACCGAGAACAAGGACCTCAAGGGCAAGATCTTCGCCCAGGTCGAAGGGCTGGTCGGAGCCGACGCGATCCTGTGCAGCAACAGTTCGCACCTCGAACCCGAGGTGATCTTCGCCAACACCGCCCACAAGGCGCGCACCGGCGTCGTGCACTACTTCTTCCCCGCCGAACGCAACCTGCTGGTCGAAGTCGTGCCCGGCAAGGACACCGATCCCGCGACGACGCGCTGGCTGATGTCGTTCTACGAGCAGATCGGCAAGGTGCCGATCGAGGTCCAGTCGCGCTACGGCTACGCGCTCGACCCGGTGTTCGAGGGATTGTTCTACGCCTGCGCCCTGCTCGCCGAACAGGGCGTCGCGACGACCAAGGAGATCGACGTCGTCTGCAAGCAGACCTTCAAGATGGGCGTCGGTTCGTTCACCGCGATGAACCTGACCGGCGGCAACCCGATCACGGCAGTCGGCCTCGACAACTACACGACCAAGATCGGCCCCTACTTCAAGACGCCGGACTCGCTCAAGGAGAAGGTCAGAAAGGGCGACAACTGGGACGTGCCGGCTCGCGGCGAGAAGGTCGAGGTGCCGGCCGACAAGGCCGCAAAGGTGCGCGACGCGCTGATGGGCGCCTATTTCGGCCTGTGCGGCGAGATTGTCGACGCTGGCTTGGTGTCGATCGCCGACTTCAACATGGGCCTCGACGTCGCCCTCGACATGAAGCCGGCGTTCTCGTTCATGAACGAACTCGGCACCGACAAGGCCCTCGAACTGGTCAAGGCCTACGCCGCGGACCACCCGCACTTCCCGGTTCCGAAGTGCATCGCGGAGCACGGCAACGAGGGCAAGCCGTTCGACATTCCGGTCGTGCTGCGCGAGGATCGCGACGGCGTTGCGGTGCTGACGATCCGTCGGCCGAAGGTGCTCAACGCGCTCGACCAGGGCGTGTTCGCCGAGCTGCAGCGCAACTTCGAACAGTGTGACGCCGACCCCGCGATCAAGGCGATCGTGCTCACCGGCTTCGGCAAGAAGGCGTTCGTCAGCGGCGCCGACGTCAACTTCCTGGCCAAGATCGACAGCGTCGCGATGGGCGAGCAGACCTCGCGCACGTCGCAGAAGTGCGTCGATGCCATCCAGGCCGTGCAGAAGCCGACGGTCACGGCGTTCAACGGCCTCGCGTTCGGCGGCGGCCTCGAAACCGCGATGGCGTGCGAAGCGCGCATCGCCAAGAAAGGTTTGAAGGTGCTCGCCGCCCAGCCCGAGGCAAACCTCGGCATCATCCCCGGTGCAGGCGGCACCGTGCGCCTGCCGCGCCTGATCGGCATAGAGCGCGCCAACCAGATGCTGCGCACCTGCCAGCCGATCAGCAGCGAGCAGGCGCTCGCCTACGGCCTGATTCGCGAGGAGGTCGACGGCGACCTGGTCGAACGCGCAGTCGAGCTGGCCCGCGACATGGCCGACGGCAAAGCCGAGCGGTCGCGCATGGCCGAGGGCCCGCTGGAGAACGTGCCCGACAGCCTGCCGGCGGTCGACATCGGCCACCGATCGCGCAAGGTCGACGAGATCCTGCAGAAGGCGATCCTCGGCGGCGCGAAGCTGCCGCTGCGCGAGGCGATCCCGTTCGAAGCGAAGTGCTTCGGCGAAGTCTGTGGCACGGAAGACATGCGCATCGGCGTCGACAACTTCCTGAAGAACGGGCCGAAGGCGAAGGCCCACTTCGTGCACCGATAGCCGACCGCGCGCCGTTCAGAATACGAACTCGTGCGCGTCGGTCGTCGTCAGGATCGCGTTGCCGGTCTCGCCGCTGGCCTGTAGCGCCAGCCCCTGCACGCGAATGGACGCACCCGGCAGGGCGACCGGCATCGGCACGGACAGCACCAGTGGCACGGTCAGATCGGGCGCGCCCAGCAAGGTCGCAAACGAACCGACCTGCACTTCCGGCCACAGCGGCGACGGCGGCAGCGGAGTTGCGGTCGGGTAGACGTCGACCAGCAACCACGCGGGCGCCTGCTCGAACACTCCGTTCATCGAACGCAGGCGCAGGTAAACCTGGGTGCCCTGCCGCACCGCGTTGCGGTAGCACGCGTTGGCCACCGCCGCGTCGGTGGCGCTCTCGAGCAACAGGTGGTCACCCGAACCCGGAAACCGCCGGATCGCCGGCGCGGCACAGCGATCGGCGAGCCCGGCGAGCAAGTGCCATTCGACCTCGCCGACCCCCTGGGT
The DNA here is from genome assembly GCA_011051855.1 of bacterium. Classification (GTDB taxonomy): domain Bacteria; phylum Planctomycetota; class UBA1135; order UBA1135; family UBA2386. The sequence continues at coordinate 5,382 of DRKG01000188.1, forward strand.
CGCGAGCAGGGTCGCGAGCGGACCGGGAGGCTGGAACGACGGATCGATCGCGCACACGGGTTGCTGGTAGATCGCCGTGTAGATGCACATCGCGGCTGCCAACTGCATCGCCGGGCTCGGGTGGAACAGGTCCGCCTCGTACCACTGCGGATCCCACTCGAGCAGCGCGACCGCGTCGCCCACCGCCGCATTGACCGCCGACCCCGCGCCGTACATCGCCTCGATGCCGCTCACCGCGAGCCGGTAGTTGCCGCGGATCTCGTCGTGCATCGCCATCGGCGTCGGCCACGGCGACGGATAGTAGAACTGCCCCCACGCGCTGGCCCATGTCTGGAACATCACCGCCTGCGCGTTGGGACTGTGCGCACGCACGTTCGCCATGATCGCCAGCGAACCACTGAAGAAGTCGGCGACCTGGAAACCGACGCCATTGGTCGCTCCGAGCGCGTGCTCTTGCATGACGACCGCGTCCCAACTCTGCCCGGCCGGCAAGGAACCGGTGATCGCACCGGTGTGGAACGGATCGCTCGCATACTGCTGCAGCGTGCCGCCGCCGCTGTAGGACCCGACCCAGTTGGGCGCCGGATGACCCGCCTCGACCGCAATCAGCTCGAACACCTCCGGCACGCCGTAGCCCCAGACGTAGTAGGTGTAGCTGTTGCCGTAGAAGAGCACGTTCTTCCCCTGAGCCGCCGCCGCAACGGCGAGCAGCGATGCCCACAGCGCGATGAGCTGTCCTCGCATGCCGCCAGCATATCGCCTGCGGAGGCGCGATGGCGCCGATGCGCAAACGGCTCCGGAGCCTGCGGCAGCGGTGTCCGGCCGCGCCGGATGGCCGGCCGTCGCGCCGGCCATCGCAATCGGTTACAGAACGGCCATGGAACGCCTGTTCGCGTTCGAACATTCGACCAGTTCGCGCATCGTGCTCGGCACCGACGCCGCTTCGCGTCTGCCGGAACTCGTGCGCGCGCACGACCCGGACGGTGTGGTGATCGTGCACGACGAGACCCTGGCCGAACTCGCGAGCGCGCTCGGCGCGGAACTGTCCGCCGCGGCCACGCTCGCAGTCGCCGGCGGAGAAGCGGCCAAACGTCTCGAAACCGTCGGCGAACTCGCCGAGCGCTTGCACGCCAATGGCGCCACACGCGCAACCGTGATGGTCGCGATCGGCGGCGGCACGATCACCGATCTCTGCGGCTTCGTCGCGTCGATCTACCTGCGCGGCGTCCCGTTCATCGCATGTCCGACGACCACCCTGGCGATGTGCGACGCCGCTCTCGGCGGCAAGAACGGCGTCGACCACTGCGGGCTGAAGAACCGGTTGGGCACGATCCGCCAGCCCGACGCGATCGTGATGGACCCCGCCTGGCTGACGACCCTGCCCGACGAGATGTTCCGCGAAGGGCTGGTCGAAGTCGTCAAGAAGGCGGCCGTGTTGGATCGCGAACGCTTCGAAGAGCTCGAACGACTGGCGCCCGCGCTGCGCGACCGCGACGCCGAAGCAACCGAGCGCGCGATCGCGATGTCCGTCGACATGAAGATGACGGTGGTGCTCGCGGACGAACGTGAAGGCGATCGCCGGCGCGCGCTCAACGCCGGCCACACCATCGGACACGCGATCGAGTCGTTCGCCGGAGGTGCCCTCCGGCACGGCACGGCCGTCGCCATGGGGCTGGTCGCCGAATGCCGCGCCGCGGGTGTCACCGATACGATCACGGAACGTGTTGCCGCTCTGCTGCGCGCGATCGGGGTCGACCCGGACACGCCGGCCGCATACACCGCCCGTGATCGGCTGTGGGAACTCGCGCGACAGGACAAGAAGGCGATGCGTGGCTCGGTGCCGATGCACGTTCCGCACCGGATCGGCGAAGGCCACGACATCGAACTGACCCGTGCCATGCTCGACAGGGCGTTCGCAACCGGGCGTTCGCGTGACTGACACGCGCCGCATCGCCCCGCTGGCCTTCCCGAGCGAAGCCACGCTGACGCTGCCGGGCAGCAAGAGCGAAGCCAATCGGCTGCTCGTGCTCGCCGCTCTATCCGGCTCGCCAGTGAAGGTGACCGGCGCCTCGCCGAGCGACGACGTGCGCCATCTGGTGCGCGGACTGCATACGCTCGGCTTCACCTCCGAGTTCGTCGACGAATCCGCGGGGACCGTGCGCGTGGGCCCCCGCCGAACCGACGCGCCGAGCCAAGGTGAGGTGTTCTGCGGCAACGCCGGCACCGCGCTGCGCTTTCTGGTCTCGGTCGCCGCGATCACGCCCGGCGAATGGGTGCTCACCGGCGACGAACGCATGCAGCTCCGCCCGATCCAGCCGCTGGTCGACGCCTGGCGGCAGTTGGGAGTCGAGATCACGGCACGCAACGGCTGCCCGCCCGTGCGCGTGCACGGCGGCCATGCCCGGGGCGGCTGCACCACCATCGACGGCAGCGTCTCGAGCCAATACGTCTCGTCGTTGATGCTGGTCGGAGCACGACTGCAGCAGGGCCTGCGGGTCACCTTCGCCGGTACCCTGGCCTCGTTCGGCTACGCCCGTATGACCCTTGCCGTGCTGCACCGCGTCGGCATCGAAGCGCGGCTCACCGCCGACGATGTGCGCATCGCACCGGGCCGTGCGGCCGTTCGCGATCAGCTCACCGTCGGCGGCGACTGGAGCGCGATGGGCGTCTGGACGTGCTTCAACCACCTCACCGGTTCGCGCATCACCGCCGACAATCTGCTCTGCGACTCCGGCCAGCCCGACGAACGGCTCGCCACATTCCTGGCGGATTGCGCTGCCGACGGCGCCGGCGAACGCACGCTCGACGTCGAACCGCTGCCCGATCAGTTCCTCAACCTCGCCGTCGTCGCCGCCCTCACGCCGGGAACGACCCACCTCGTCGGCGCCGCCAACACGCGCGTCAAGGAATGCGATCGAGTCGCGGTGATGGCGCGCGAACTGCGCCGATGCGGTGTCGACCTCGAAGAACACCACGACGGTCTGACCATCCGGGGCGGCCGCGATCTGCGCGCGGCCACCATCGATCCCGCCGGCGACCACCGCGTGGCAATGGCGTTCGCGCTACTCGGCGCATTCGTGCCGGGGCTCGCCGTCGCCGATCCCGGCTGCGTCGCCAAGAGCTACCCGGCGTTCTGGCGCGACCTCGACGAAGTGCGCCGCCGGCACGTTCCGATCGCAATCGTCGGCATGCGCGGCGCCGGCAAGACGACGTTCGGTCGCGCGCTCGCCGCCCATCTCGGCAGCGCGTTCGTAGATACCGACGAGCAGTTCGAGCGCACCCACGGGCCGATCGCCGCGTTCGTGGCCAAGCACGGCTGGCCGGCGTTCCGCGCAATCGAAGAACGCACCGTGGCCGCGGCCCTGCGCACGGCCACGGTGGTCGCCACCGGCGGCGGCGCCATCGAGTCCGCAGCCACCCGCGCGCAATTGCGCGATCGCGCGTTCGTCGTGTTCCTCGCCGCCGACGCCGACCTGCTGCGGCGCCGCATCGCTGACAGCGACCGCCCCTCGCTCACCGACGCCTCGCCCACCGCCGAGCTCGACGACATCCTGGCTCGCCGACTACCCATCTACCGCTCCCTCGCCACCGCCACGATCCACGTACCGAACCCGGTTCAAACAACAACCCGACACGCAAAAACGCCCGGGAATACGACCCGGTGAGGTTGTTGTTTGTACCTGGTTCGGTACGGGATGTTCATGAACCGGTTGCGCTTTCTGACGGCGGGTGAATCTCACGGGCCTTGCCTGACCGGCGTCCTCGAAGGGGTGCCGGCCGGGATCGCCATCGACGAGGACACGATCGCGGCGGAATTGCGTCGCCGCCAACAGGGCTACGGCTCCGGCGGGCGCATGAAGATCGAAACCGACCGCGCCCGCATCACCGGCGGCGTGATGGCCGGCCGCACCACCGGCGGGCCGATCGCGCTGGTCATCGACAATGCCGATTTCGCCAACTGGCGCGACCGGGACGTCAAGCCGATGACCGTGCCGCGCCCGGGGCACGCCGACCTGACCGCCGCAGCCAAGTACGGCTACCGCGAACTTCGCCTCGGCCTCGAACGTGCGTCGGCACGCGAGACCGCGATGCGCGTCGCCGTCGGGGCGGTCTGCCGCGCGCTGCTGTCGTCCTTTGGCATCGCAATCGGCGGCTACGTGACCCGCATCGGCGCCATCGACTGCGGCGACGACGAGCCACTGCACGACCCCAAGCGTCTGCTGGCACGCGCAGTGGCGGCGGAGGGCAACGACGTGCGCTGCCCCGAGGCCGGCTCGTTCGCCGCGATGCGTCAGGAGGTCGAGGCGGCGATCGAAGCCGGCGACACGCTCGGCGGGGTCGTCGAAACGTTCGCGCTCGGCGTTCCGGTCGGCCTCGGCAGCCACGTGCACTACGACCGGCGCCTCGACGCGCGCCTCGCCGGCGCGCTGATGAGCGTGCCGGCCGCCAAGGGTGTCGAGTTCGGCTGCGGCTTTGCCGTGACCCTACGCCGCGGCAGCCAGGCGCAGGACGGTTTGCGTCCCGACCACGGCGAGATCACCCGCGACAGCAACCGCGCCGGCGGCATCGAGGGCGGCATCAGCAACGGCGCGCCGATCCTCGCCCGAACCGCGATCAAGCCGATCGCCACCACGATCGTGCGCCAGCAGTCGGTCGACCTCGCCACTGGCCAGCCCGCCGAAACCAACTACGAGCGCAGCGACTTCTGCCAGGTGCCGCGCGCGGTGCCGATCGCCGAAGCGATGGTCGCGACCGTGCTCGCCGATGCCCTGTGCGAGAAACTCGGCGGCGATTCGATCGAAGAGATGCAGCCGCGTTTCGATGCACTGCGCGGCCTGCGGCTGGACGAGCTACCGATGGACAACGCTCCATGGCGGTTCGGCTACGAATAGCCGTCAGCGGTTGAACGGCACCTCGTTGATCCAACGGAAACCGCGCCGACGAGGTGGCCTGCCCACCGGCATAGAAGCTCCACCCCGGCGCCGTGATGGCATACTGCTCCGATCATCCGCAACCCGGTGACCTGCAACGATGAGCAACTACGAACGGATCGAAACCGGCGGCGTGCCGATCAAAGCGTGGGTGCGCGGGGTGCACACCGACGACAACGCGATGCGCCAACTGCAGAACGTTGCCAGGCTGCCGATCGTGCACGGCCACGTCGCGGCGATGCCGGACGTGCACTGGGGCATCGGTGCGACCGTCGGCAGCGTGATCCCGACCAGGGGCGCGATCATCCCCGCGGCAGTCGGCGTCGACATCGGCTGCGGCATGATGGCCGTGCGCACCTCGATCACGGCGAGCGACCTGCCGGACGACCTGAAAGGGATTCGCCGGGAGCTCGAACGGGTGGTCCCCCACGGCCGCACCAACGGCGGGCGGAAGGGCGATCGCGGCGCGTGGCACAGGCCGCCGGCCACGGTCGAATCCGCGTGGAAGAAGCTGCGTCCGGGCTACGAGCGGATCGTCGCCGACCACCCGAAGCTCGACCGCGGCCAGCACGTCAGCCAGTTGGGCACACTCGGCGGCGGCAACCATTTCGTCGAGGTCTGTATCGACGAAGAACAGCGTGTGTGGTTCATGCTGCACAGCGGTTCCCGCGGCGTCGGCAACCGCATCGGCATGCACTTCATCGGCCTGGCCAAGAAGGACATGGGACAACACATCCACAACCTGCCCGACAAGGACCTGGCCTACTTCACCGAGGGTGCGCAGCACTTCGATGACTACGTGTTCGCCGTCGACTGGGCGCAGCGCTATGCGCGCGTCAATCGCGATCTGATGATGGCGCATATCCTGTCCGCGATGGCCGCCCGCTCCGATCTGCCGAAGTTCACGCACGGCGAAGTAGCGGTGAACTGCCACCACAACTACGTGCGGCAGGAGGAACACTTCGGCCAATCGGTGTTCGTCACCCGCAAGGGGGCGGTGCGCGCCGGCAGTGGTGACCTCGGCATCATCCCCGGTTCGATGGGGGCCAGGAGCTTCATCGTGCGCGGCCGCGGCAATCCCGACAGCCTGCACTCCTGCAGCCACGGCGCCGGGCGGGTGATGTCGCGCAGCGATGCCAAGCGCCGCTTCACGATCGAGGAACACATCGCCGCCACCGAAGGGGTGGAATGCCGCAAGGACAGCGCCGTGATCGACGAAACCCCGATGGCCTACAAGGACATCGACGCGGTGATGGCCGCGCAGAGCGACCTGGTCGACGTCCTGCACACGCTGAAGCAGGTCGTGTGTGTGAAGGGCTGAAGATCGTGCCCGCCCGGAAAGTCGACGGTAACACTGCGGCGATCGGGGCTACTCTCCGGTAGCGCCTGCACCTACCCTGTCGAACGGCCCCGGAGTTCGCCGATTCCTCTCGCGCACCACCATGGTTCGAGTTCGC